>NZ_JAYRCW010000065.1:0-15396 GCF_041909755.1 Sandaracinobacter sp. | reverse complement strand
TCCGGCTTCAAATATTCCAACGGCCAGACGACCATTCAGGGCAAGGGCGACGAGCTGATGCTGAACGTCGGAATGATGGCGACGGCGAAGTGCAAGGCCAAGGCCGCCTGAAGCTGATGCAGGCGCATGGGCCTTCGGAACGCCGACGGCCCGGCCGGCACGAAAAAGGGCGGGGGATGATCCCCCGCCCTTTTTGCGTGTCCGGCGGTGTGGCGCCGCCGCGCGTCAGGCCGCCAGCGCGCTGCGGCCCCGCTTCACCACCAGCTTGTTCAGCGCGTTCACATAGGCCCGGGCGCTCGCCACCAACGTGTCGTTGTGGGCGCCCACGCCGCGCACGGTCCGGCCATTTTCGGCCAGCACCACGCTCACCTCGGCCTGCGCGTCGGTGCCCGCCGTCACGGCCGAAACCTCGTAAAGCTCCAGCGTCGCATCCTCGTGCGGCACCAGCTTGCGCACGGCGTTGAACAGCGCATCCACCGGGCCATTGCCCTTGGTCGCGGCCGTCAGCTCCTCGCCGTCCACCAGCAGGGTCAGGATCGCCCGCTGCGGCCCGGCAGAGCCGCAATAGACTTCCACCTCCGTCACCTGGATGCGGTCGTGCCCGCGCAGCACCTCGTCGTCCACCAGCGCCACGATATCCTCGTCGAACACCTGCTTCTTCGCATCCGCCAGCGCCTTGAAGCGCTGGAAGGCGTCCTGGAACTCGTTGTCGGACAGCTGATAGCCCAGGCTGTCCAGCTTGTCCTTGAACGCGGCGCGGCCCGAATGCTTGCCCAGCACCAGGCTGGAATGGGACTGGCCCACGCTTTCCGGCGTCATGATCTCGTAGGTGGAGCTGTCCTTCAGCATCCCGTCCTGGTGGATGCCGCTTTCATGCGCGAAGGCGTTCGCGCCCACGATCGCCTTGTTGGGCTGCACATGCATCCCCGTCACGGCGGAAATCAGCCGCGAAGCCCGGGTGATTTCGGTGGAAACGATTCCGGTGCGATAGGGCAGCACGTCGTGCCGCACCTTCAGCGCCATGGCGATTTCCTCCACCGCCGCGTTCCCGGCCCGCTCCCCGATGCCGTTGATCGTGCTTTCCACCTGCCGCGCGCCCGACATCACGGCTGCCAGCGTGTTGGCGACGGCAAGCCCCAGATCATTGTGGCAATGGGTGGAAAACACCGCCTTGTCGGAATTCGGAACCCGCCCGATCATGTCGCGGAACATCGCGCCATAGGTTTCCGGCGTCGCATAGCCCACGGTGTCCGGCAGGTTGATGGTGCGCGCGCCGGCCTGAATCGCCGTCTCGATCGCCTTCGCCAGGAAATCCGGCTCGGACCGGGTCGCGTCCTCGGCGGACCATTCCACATCGTCCACCAGGTTGCGCGCCAGGCTCACGGATTCGCGGATCGATTCCAGCACCTGTTCGGGTGATTTCGACAGCTTCACCCGCATGTGCAGCGGCGATGTCGCGATGAAGGTGTGGATGCGGGGCCGCTTCGCGGGCTTCAGCGCCGCGCCCGCCCGCTCGATGTCGGCGCGCGCCGCCCGCGCCAGGCTTGCCACCACGGCACGGTCGCATTGCCGGGCGACGGCCTGCACCGCCTCGAAATCGCCTTCGGATGCGATGGCGAAGCCGGCTTCGATGATGTCCACGCCCAGGGCTTCCAGCTGGGCGGCCACGCGCAGCTTTTCCTCCAGGTTCATGGAACAGCCGGGCGATTGCTCGCCGTCTCGCAAGGTGGTGTCGAAAATCAGGATCTGGTCGGCCATGTCTGCCTCTTGTCGCGAAAGATCGTCTGGGGGGCTCGGATGTTCAACCCTCAGGCACGTGTTCGCTCAGGCCCGCCCACAGGCCAGGGGGAACGCGCCTAAGGGCGCGTAAGTCGCAGCAGAAGAAGGGCGGTGGCCGCTTTCATGACGATGCGGCGCATAACATCGGGCGCAGGCGGCTGTAAAGCTGCGCTTTGCCGCCCGCAAAGTTGTCAAGCCGCGCCCCCGCTCCTAAAGGCGCTGCAACGACAAGGCAGCCAAAGGCAGAAATACACCCCACATGGCGACAATCGTGATGAAGTTCGGCGGCACCTCCATGGCCGGGATCGAGCGGATCCGGGGCGTGGCCGCGCGCGTCAAACGCGAGGTGGAAGCCGGCAACCGGGTCGCCGTCGTCGTGTCGGCCATGGCCGGGGAAACCGACCGGCTCGTCGGCTTCTGCAAGGAAGCCTCGCCGCTTGCGGATCCGGCCGAATATGATGTGGTGGTGGCGTCGGGCGAACAGGTCACGTCGGGCCTGCTCGCCATCGTGCTGCAATCGATGGGCCTGCGCGCGCGCAGCTGGCTCGGCTGGCAGCTGCCGATCCACACCTCGGATGCGCATGGCAAGGCCCGCATCTTCGATGTCGGAACACAGGCGCTGAAGGCCGCCATGGAATCGGGCGAAGTCGCGGTCATCCCCGGCTTCCAGGGCCGGACGGAAGACAATCGCGTCACCACGCTGGGCCGGGGCGGATCGGATACCTCTGCGGTCGCCGTCGCCGCCGCGCTGAAGGCAGACCGCTGCGACATCTACACCGATGTCGAGGGCGTGTTCACGACAGACCCGCGCATCGTCCCGCGCGCCCGCAAGCTGGGCAAGATCACCTACGAGGAAATGCTGGAACTGGCCTCGGTCGGCGCCAAGGTGCTGCAGACGCGGTCGGTGGAACTTGCCATGAAGGAAAAGGTCCGGGTCCAGGTGCTGTCCAGCTTCTCGGACGCGCCCGGCACCATGGTCGTCGATGAGGATGAAGTCGTGGAACAGGAACTGATCGCGGGCGTCGCCTATGACCGCAACGAAGCCAAGGTCACCATCGGCTCCGTGCCGGACAGGCCCGGTGTCGTCGCCGCCATCTTCGGCCCGCTGGCGGATGCCAACATCAACGTCGACATGATCGTGCAGAACATCGCCAACGACGGCACGACGGACGTCACCTTCACCGTGCCGCGCACGGAACTGGCGCGCGCCCGCAGCGTGCTGGAGGCGAACGCCGACGCCATCGGCTACGCGCGGCTGGTCGCGGACGACACGGTGGTGAAGATCTCCGTAGTGGGCGTCGGCATGCGCAGCCATGCGGGCGTCGCCGTCACCATGTTCAAAGCGCTGGCCGACCGCGGCATCAACGTGCTCGCCATCACCACCTCGGAAATCAAGATCTCCGTCCTCATCGCGGAAGAGTATCTGGAGCTTGCGGTCCGTGTGCTCCACACCGCCTATGGGCTGGACGCCGCAGCATGACGGATACGCCCCGTCTCGACGCCCTGACACAGCGGGGCCGCGCCTTCCTCGGCACCCGCCACGCCATCATGGCCGGCGCGATGTCGTGGGTGTCGGAACGCAACCTCGTCTCCGCCATCTCGAACGCGGGCGGCTTCGGCGTCATCGCCTGCGGCGCGATGACACCCGCCCTGCTGGAAGCGGAAATCGCCGCCACTCAGGCGCTGACCGACAAGCCCTTCGGCGTGAATCTCATCACCATGCACCCGCAGCTGATGGACCTGATCGGGGTCTGCCGCGCGGCGGGTGTTTCCCATGTGGTGCTGGCGGGCGGCATCCCACCGGGGCCCGCGGTCGCCGCCATCACCGATTTCGCGAAGCTGATCGCCTTTGCCCCCAATTATGCGCTGGCCCGCAAGCTCCTGCGCTCGGGCACCGATGCGCTGGTGATCGAAGGCTCCGAAGCGGGCGGCCATATCGGCCCCGTCAGCCTCGCCGTGCTGGCGCAGGAAATTCTGCCCGCCCTGCCAGACGCCACCATCTTCGCGGCCGGCGGCATCGGCCGGGGCGCGGCGGTCGCGGCGCTGGTGGAGATGGGCGCGGCGGGCGTGCAGCTCGGCACCCGCTTCGCGGCCTCGGCCGAATCCATCGCCCACCCCAATTTCAAGAAGGCCTTCGTCCGCGCCGCCGCCCGCGATGCGGTCGCGTCCGTCCAGTTCGATCCGCGCCTGCCGGTGATCCCGGTGCGCGCGCTGAAGAATGCGGGCACCGAGGCCTTCATGGAAAAGCAGCGCGAAGTCTCTGTCCTCCTGGAACAGGGCCGGATCGAGCTGCCCGCCGCCCAGCTGGAGATCGAGCATTACTGGGCCGGCGCGCTGCGCCGCGCAGTGATCGACGGCGACGTGGAAAACGGCTCGGTGATGGCCGGCCAGTCGGTCGGCATGGTGACGGCCGAGGAGCCGGTCGCCGCCATCATCGACAGCCTCGTCACCGAAGCGGAAGCGGCGCTCGCCAGTCGGGCCCCGGCCGAGAGGGGCTGATGGCGGCGACAGGCAGCGCCCGCGAACTGCTGCGCCGCCTGCACGATGTGATGGCGGCGCGGCAAAGCACGCAATCCAAGCTCGACCAGGTGGTTGCGCTGATCGCGGGCGCGCTCGAATCCGAAGTCGCCTCCATCTACCTGCTGCGCGACGGCATGCTGGAACTGTCCGCCACGCGCGGGCTGAAGCAGCAGGCCGTCCATGTCACCCGGCTCGCCTTCGGGCAGGGCCTTGTCGGCACCATCGCGGAAACACGGATGCCGCTGAACCTGGCGGAAGCCAGCAGCCACCCGCGCTTCGCCTATCGCCCGGAAACGGGGGAGGAACGCTTCCACAGCTTCGCCGGCGTGCCGATCATCCGCCGCGAATCCTGCGTCGGCGTGCTGGCCGTGCAGCATATGCAGCCGCGCGACTATGACGAGATCGAGATCGAGGCGCTGCAGACCGTCGCCATGGTGCTGGCGGAACTGATCGCCGCCGCAGGCCTCGTCGATCCCGAATCCGCCGCCCCGCGCCCCCCGCGCGATCCCTCCCCGGTGCGCATGGCGGGGCTGAAGCTGGTGGACGGCATGGCGCGCGGCCAGGCCGTGTTCCACCAGCCGCGCGTCGTCATCACCAACACGGTGGCGGACGATGCCGATGCCGAACGCGCGCGCCTGAAGGCCGCCTTCGCCCGCATGCGCGAAGAGATCGACCAGATGGTCTCCCGCGCGGATTTCGCCGGCCCCGGCGACCATGAGGAGATCCTCGAAACCTACAAGATGTTCGCGCTGGACGAGGGCTGGGCGCGCCGCATCAACGACGGGATCGACGGCGGCCTCACGGCCGAAGCCGCGGTGGAGGCCGTCGCCCAGGCGCAGCGCATCAAGCTCGGCTCCGCCTCGGATCCGTATCTGCGGGAACGGCTGCATGATCTGGAGGATCTGTCGAACCGGCTGATCCGCATCGTGTCGGGCCAGTCCGACACGGCGGCCAAGCGCGGCCTCTCGCAGAACAGCATCCTGATCGCCCGCAACCTCGGCCCGGCCGAGCTGCTGGAATATGACCGGCGCTACCTGAAGGGCGTGGCGCTGGAGGAAGGCTCGCTCACGGCGCACGTCACCATTCTCGCCCGCGCCATGGGCATCCCGGTGCTGGGCCGGGTGCGGGGCCTGCGCGACGCCGTGGCCGAAGGCGATCCGCTGCTGCTCGACAGTTCGGCGGGCGCGCTGTTCGTCCGCCCGGCGCAGGCCGTGCTCAGCAGCTTCGAGGAGCGCACTGCGCTCCGCCTCGCCAAGCAGGCCGAATTCGAGCAGCTGAAGGACCTGCCCGCGACCAGCCTGGACGGCGTTCAGGTGAAGCTGATGATGAACGCGGGTCTCCGTTCGGACCTGCCTGCGCTCGACATCACCAACGCCGACGGGATCGGCCTGTTCCGCACCGAGTTCCAGTTCCTGGTGTCGGCCACGCTGCCGCGCAAGGGCCGGCAGGTGGCGCTGTACCGCGATGTGCTGCAGGCGGCGGCCGGCCGGCCCGTTATCTTCCGCACCGTGGACATCGGCGGCGACAAGGCCGTTCCCTATGTCGATTCCCGTGGCGAGCGGGAGGAGAATCCCGCGATGGGCTGGCGCGCCATCCGGCTGGCGCTGGCCCGGTCGGGCCTCCTCGCCGCGCAGGCCTCCGCGCTGCTGGAGGCCGCCGCCGGCCAGACCCTGCACCTGATGTTCCCGATGGTGGCCGAGCCCTGGGAGTATGAGGAAGCCCGCACGATCGTTGAAATGCGGCAGGCCCGGCTGGCGGCTGCGGGCATCCCGCACGCCACCGATGTGCGGTTCGGCGCCATGCTGGAGGTGCCCGCGCTCGCCTTCGTGCTGGACGAGCTGCTGCCCCGGCTGGATTTCCTCTCCATCGGCACCAACGATCTCACCCAGTTCCTGCTCGCGGCGGACCGGGGCAACCCCCGCCTCGCGGACCGTTACGACTGGCTGGCGCGCGGCCTGCTGCGCTATCTGAAGCTGGTGGTGGATCAGGCCCGCGCGGCCGGCGTGCCTGTGTCCGTCTGCGGCGAAATGGGCGGCCGCCCGCTGGAAGCACTGGCGCTGATGGCGATCGGCGTGGAGCGGCTGTCGATCACCCCGGCCGCCATCGGCCCGGTGAAGGCCATGGTCCGTTCGGCATCGCTTGCGCCGCTCAGGGCGAAAATGGCGGACTGGCTGGAAACACCGGGGGCCAGCATCCGCCCGCTGCTGCTGGCCGAAGCCGCGGCGCAGGGAATCCTGCTGGACTGAGCGGGCAGGGCAGGCCGGGTTTGCGCCGGGTTCGTGGGTGAGCGCTGCGCGTTAGCCGCAGCGTCGCTTAGAAGGCGACGGCGCCGCCAAGCATCACGGCCCGGTCATCCTTGTTCGGATCCAGCGGCGTCGGGTTTTCCGGCGCCAGCCGATAGCGCAGCGACCCGCCGACGGACACGCGCGGCGACAGCGCCAGCGCCCCGCTCGCTTCCAGCGAGTAGCGCGGATCGGGCGAACCGGCGCGCGGCACGATCTGGGTCAGGTCCCGCTCGGCCGAAGCCTGCAGCGCCGCCTGCCAGTTGCGTGCGCCATAGCCCAGGCCCACGTCCACGCCCTGCCGCGAACGGCCGCCGAGGCCGCCGTCCACCCGGCTCATCCCGCCGGACAGCTGCACGCCGCGATAGCCGACGGACAGGTCGAAATTGTAACCCGAAGGCGCCAGCGCCGGATCGGCCGACGCCGTGCGCTCGGCTGCCGGCACCACGCTGCGGACGCTGCCGCCCAGGCTCACGCCCTTGCTGCCCGCCGACGGCGTGAAGCTGAAGCTGCGCTCCACCGTCTGCACCTTGGAAGAGGCGACCCGGCCCGGCGCCGTGAAGGCGAACTTGCTGACGTCCAGGTTGATGGGCTGAAGCACCAGCACCTGCGATTTCGTGCGGAACCCGGCCACCGAATTCTCGGTCGTCACCTCGGGCTGCAGCCGCGATTTCGTCGTTGCCGACAGCGCCGGAACGGCGGCAAAAGCCGAGGCGCACAGAAGCGCCGCCCCGGCAAGGGGCGCCATCCGTGCAGCAAGGGACTCGGCGTGAAATCGCATAACCGTAAAACGCTACCTCATCTGGCGACGGAATCCCACGGCCTGCCGCATGATTCGCCCCCTCAAATTTGCGCAGATGTCATGAATGCCTGCGCCTGTTGCATTTGGCCCACAATATTTGACTGCCGCATGAATGGTCCCGCCGCCGTTCAGCCTGCGTTTCAGGCCCGCCCGCCACGGCTTGCGGGCCTGCCGGTGGCTGACGGTTGCGCACACCGCCGTCCGCCCTGTATGGCCGCCCATCGGCCCGGTGCCAGCGCGCCCGGCCCCAAGGAACGGAGCCTTCATTGACCGACGGTAAAGCCCTGTCCGCCTCTCTGCCCTCCGCCCGTCCGGCGGCGGGCCGGGCCACCGCCCTCGTCCTCATCGCCTGCGGCCTCGCGCTTGCGGGCTGCGGCGGCAAGAAGGGGCCCGAAGCAGTCGCCCAGCAGACGGCGGTCACCACGATCGGCGTCAATTCCTATCTGTGGCGCGCCAGCCTCGAAACGCTCCAGTTCATGCCGCTCGCGCAGGTCGATTCCGCCGGTGGCGTGATCGTGGGCGAATGGTATCAGAACCCGAACGTGCCGAACGAGCGGGTGAAGGTGACGGTCGCCATCCTCGATGGCGCGCTCCGCGCCGATGCCGTGCAGGTGTCCGCCCAGCGCGAAGTGATGCAGGACGGCCGCTGGGTCGCCGCCCCGGTGCGGGCCGGCACCGTGCAGAAGCTGGAGGAAATCATCCTCGAGCGGGCGCGGATGCTGCGCCAGGCCTCGCTCGCCCGGTAAGAGCGTTCCATGGCAACCGAGCCCGAAGCCGGTCGTTTCGACCCGAGCCGAGCGGATTCCCGCTGGCAGGCCCGCTGGGAAGCAGACGGCATCTTCCGCGCCGACAGCGGCTCCGCGAAGACGGATACGCCCGACGCGCGGCCCCGCACGATGATTCTGGAAATGTTCCCCTATCCGTCGGGGCGCATCCACATGGGCCATGTCCGCAACTATACGATGGGCGACGTGCTGGCCCGCGCGCGCCGGATGCAGGGCCATGCCGTGCTGCACCCGATGGGCTGGGATGCGTTCGGCATGCCCGCCGAAAACGCCGCGATGGAACGCAAGGTGCATCCGGGCGACTGGACGCGCCAGAACATCGCGACGATGCGCGCCCAGCTGAAACGCCTGGGCCTCGCGATCGACTGGAGCCGCGAATTCGCGACCTGCGATCCCGACTATTACGGCCATGAACAGGCCCTGTTCCTCGATCTGCTGGAAGCCGGCCTCGTCGACCGGCGCGACGCCTGGGTGAACTGGGATCCGGTCGACAACACCGTGCTCGCCAATGAACAGGTGATCGACGGGCGCGGCTGGCGGTCGGGCGCGCTGGTGGAGCGGCGCAAGCTGACCCAGTGGTTCCTGAAGATCACCGATTTTGCCGAGGAACTGGCCGCCGATCTCGCCACGCTGGACCAGTGGCCGGAAAAGGTCCGGCTGATGCAGGAAAACTGGATCGGCAAGTCGAAGGGCCTGCGCTACCGCTTCGAGGTGGATGCAGCCCCCGATGGCGTGCCCGCCGGCTTCGAGGTGTTCACCACCCGGCCCGACACGCTCTTCGGCGCCAGCTTCGCGGCGGTCGCCATCGATCATCCGCTTGCCCAGGCCATCGCCGCCGGCAGCGCGGCGGCCCAGGCCTTCATCGCCGACGCCCGCACCACCGGCACCGCCGCCGAGGAAATCGAGACAGCGGAAAAGAAGGGCTTCGACACCGGCCTCAGCGTGATCCACCCGCTGGATCCGTCGCGCCGCCTGCCCGTGTTCATCGCCAACTTCGTGCTGATGGAATATGGCACGGGGGCCATCTTCGGCTGCCCCGCGCACGACCAGCGCGACCTTGATTTCGCCCGCAAGTACATGCTGCCCGTGCCCCGCGTCGTGGCGCTGCCGGGCGAAGAGGCCGTGCCCATCGGCGACGAGGCCTATACCGGCCCCGGCCGCCTCATCAATTCGCAGTTCCTCGACGGGCTGGAGGTGGAGGCCGCCAAGGCCGAGGTGATCCGCCGCGCCGAAGCGGGCGGCTGGGGGCAGGGCACCACCGTGTTCCGCCTGCGCGACTGGGGCATTTCCCGCCAGCGCTACTGGGGCACGCCCATCCCCATCATCCATTGCGACGCCTGCGGCACGGTGCCCGTCCCCAAGGCGGACCTGCCCGTCGTGCTGCCCGAGGATGTGACGTTCGACCGCCCCGGCAACCCGCTCGATCGCCACCCGACCTGGCGCAATGTCGATTGCCCCGGCTGCGGCAGGCCGGCCCGGCGCGAGACGGACACGCTCGACACCTTCGTGGACAGCAGCTGGTATTTCATCCGCTTCGCCTCGCAGCCGGCAGACAGGCCGTTCGACCGGGCCGAGGCGGAAAGCTGGCTTCCCGTCGCCCAGTATATCGGCGGCATCGAGCATGCGATCCTGCACCTGCTCTACAGCCGCTTCTTCACCCGCGCGCTTGCCCGCATCGGCAAGATCTCGGTCACGGAGCCATTCCGCGGCCTGTTCACGCAGGGCATGGTCACGCACGAAACTTACAAGTCGAAGGGCGGCGACTGGCTGGAACCCGGCCAGGTGGAAAAGCGCGGCGACGGCTGGATCGAAATCGCCAGCGGCGCACCGGCAGAGGCCGGCCGCACCGAGAAGATGTCGAAATCCAAGAAGAATGTCGTCGATCCCGATGCCATTCTGGATCGCTATGGCGCGGATGCCGCCCGCTGGTTCATGCTGTCAGACAGCCCGCCGGAGCGCGATCTCGCCTGGTCGCTCGCCGGGATCGAAGGCGCCTCGCGCTTCGTGCAGCGGCTGTGGCGCATCGCCAATCTGGCGAAGGACGCGCCCGACGGCGGCAACGAAGAGTTGACCCGGCTGACGCACAGGGCCATCGACGGCATTAGCCACGACATCGACCGCCTGCAATTCAACAAGGCCGTCGCCCGCGCCTATGAGCTGGCGAACGCCATCGAGAAGGCAAAGCCCTCCGTCGCCCGCACCGAGGCGGCCGTCACCCTGCTGCGCCTCGTCGCGCCGATGGTGCCGCATGTCGCCGAAGAGGCCTGGTCGCTGCTGGGTGGGCAGGGCCTGATCGCCGACGCCGACTGGCCCGTCGCGGACCCGGCATTGCTGGTGGACGACAGCGTCACCTATGCGGTGCAGGTGAACGGCAAGCTCCGGGAAACGGTGGAACTCGCCAAGGGCCTGCCCCGCGCCGAAGTGGAGGCCGCCGTGCTGGCGCTGCCCCGGATCGCGGCGCTGACGGCGGATGCCGCCCCGAAGAAGCTGATCGTCGTGCCCGACCGGCTGGTGAACATCGTGCTGTGAGGCGGCTGGCGCTCCTCCTGCTGCCGCTGTCGCTGGCGGCCTGCCAGCTGGCCCCCGTCTATTCCGGCGGGTCCACCGGGCAGGCGCAGACGATGCTCTCCGACATCGAGGTCGCGCCCATCCCCGACAAGGCCGGGTTCCTCGTGCGGGACCGGCTGGTGGAGCGGATGAACCCGTCCGGCAACCCGGTGCTGAAGCTGGACGTGGCGCTGGACGACGACATCATCGGCTTCGGCGTGCGCGGCGACAATTCCATCATCCGCGAACGGCGCACCCTGCGCGCGCGCTACCGCATCACCGAGATCGCGACCGGCAAGGTGCTGCTGGACACCAGCGCCAGCGCCGACGCCGGGGTTGACGTGGTCAGTTCGGAATATGCCGTGGTCGCCGCCGAAGCGACCGCGCTGGAGCGGCTTTCGAAGGACATCGCTGACCAGATCGTCGCCCGGCTGGCGCTTCTGGCCCGCAGCCGGGCGGCTGAATGACCGCGGTTCGCCGCGCCGACCTGATTCGCCGCCTTTCGAGCTGGGATCCCGCGATCCGCCTGCTGCTGCTGGCCGGGCCGGACGAATCCGCAAGCCGCGAACTGGCGCAGGCCGCCGCCCGCGCGCTGGCCGACGCGGCAGACCCCATGGCCGTCACCGACATCGCGGCGGACGAGCTGAAATCCGATCCGGGCCGTCTGGCGGACGAGGCGGCCTCCGTCTCCATGTTCGGGGGCGCGCGGCTGATCCGGGTGGCGGGGGCGGGCGAATCGGCGCAGGAAGCCGTGCGGCTGCTGCTGGCGTCGCCTGCAGCGGGCAATCCGGTGGTGATGCTGGCGGGCGACCTGTCGAAGTCCAGCGGCCTTCGCAAGCTGGCAGAGGAAAGCCCGCTGGCGCTGGCGCTGATCTCCTATCCGCTGGAAGGCCGCGATCTCGCCAACTGGCTGGATGCCCATGCGAAAGAGCTGGGCCTCCGGCTCGAATCCGGCCTTGCAGAGCGCCTCGTCGCCGCGTCCGACGGCGATACCGGCGTGCTCGCCTCGGAACTGGCGAAGTTCGCCCTGTTCCTCGATTCGAGCTCGGAAACGCCGCGAACGCTGGAACGCGCCCATGTGGCGGCGCTGGGGGCCGACAGCGCCGAAGACGACATGAACCTGCTGGTTGCCGCCGTGATCGCGGGCAATGCGGCCCAGGCCGAGCGCCAGTACCGGCTGCTGGCCGGCGACAGCGCGATTCCCGCCTTGCGCGCCATCGCCCGGCGCCTGCTGCAGCTGGCCGAAGCGCGGGCGGCGGTGGATGGCGGCGCGCAGCCGCAGGCGGCGGTGAAGGCGCTGCGCCCGCCGGTGTTCTGGAAGGATGTGGATGCGGTTGCCGGCGCGCTCCGGCACTGGCCGCTGCCGCGCATCCGCCGCGCGCTGGCCGCGATGCTGGCGGGCGAACAGGCGATCAAGCGGGCCGGCGGGCCCGGAGACGCGGCCGGCTGGCAGGCGATCGCCGGCCTGCAGATGGCGGCGAGCCTTGGAATGACGCGGGAAAGACCCTAGGTTCAGGGGCGATGCCATCCACAGCGCCTGCGCCCAAGGGCTTTTTCGCCGACAAGAACCGCGCCTTCTGGACTCTCCAGATCGGCGGATGGGTCGGCTATTTCCTGCTGCGCTCGCTGGGCGGGCTGGCAAACCGCATGGGCATCAGCTTCATCCTGCCCACCATCCTCGTCACCGTCACGGGCTTTTCCATCACCCTGCTGATGGCCTGGGCCTTCCGCGCCATCATCCGCATGAAGCCGGTGTGGGTGTGGAGCCTGTCGCTGATGATCCTGGTGATCGCGGCCGTGCTGTTTTCCGTGATCGAGGTGTGGGCCCACGCCACCTTCTACGAACCCGGCTGGCGGCCGGCGGGCATCGAATTCTTCGGCGCGATCCTGCTGACGCTCGCCGTACTCGGCGCATGGTCTGCGCTGTACTTCGGAATCAACTATTTCCTGATGCTCGATGAGCAGGCCGAGCGGTTCGAGCGGATGGCGGCGCAGGCCAATTCCGCCCAGCTGGAAATGCTGCGCTATCAGATCAACCCGCATTTCCTGTTCAACACGCTGAACTCGATCAGCACGCTGGTGCTTCTTGCCGAAACGGAAAAGGCGAACACCATGCTGTCGCGCCTCTCCTCCTTCCTGCGCTACAGCCTGGTGGGGGAACGCGAAGGCCAGGCGACCGTGGCGCAGGAAATGCAGGCGCTGAAGCTCTATCTGGAGATCGAGCGGACCCGGTTCGAGGACAGGCTCCGCACCCGGTTCGACATCGCGCCAGAAGTGCTGAACGCCCGCATCCCCTCGCTGCTGCTTCAGCCGCTGGTGGAAAATGCCATCAAATATGCGGTCACCCCGTTGGAGGAAGGCGCCGACATCTGGGTGACGGCCCGCCGCGTGGGGGACAGGCTGGAACTGACGGTGGCCGATACCGGCCCCGGCGCCGGAGACAACCGCCCCTCTGCCGAAGGCACCGGAGTCGGCCTCGCGAACATCCGCGAACGGCTGCAACAGGCCTATGGCGACGACCAGCGGTTCGAGATCCTGCCGAACAGCAGTTCACCGCTGGTTCAAACCGGGGCGGCCAAGGGGCCGGGCGTACTTGCAGTGATCGAAATCCCCCTTCAGCTCGTCTCGCCGGCCGAAGCGGCCCGCAGCGAACGGCTGACAGGACTCGCCCATGAGGTTGCCCAATGACCATCCGAACCCTTCTCGTCGACGACGAGCCGCTCGCCGTCCAGGGCCTGGAACTCCGCCTGAAGCCGTTTCAGGACATCGAGATCGTCGGCCGCGCGATGAACGGCCGGGAGGCGATCCGCGCAATCCGAACGGAAAAGCCCGATCTCGTCTTCCTTGACGTGCAGATGCCCGGCTTCGACGGCTTCTCCGTCGTCTCCGCGCTGGCAGACATCACCCCGCCGCTGTTCGTCTTCGTGACCGCCTATTCCGATCACGCCATCCGCGCCTTCGAGGCGCAGGCGGTGGATTATCTGATGAAGCCGGTGGAAACCGAACGGCTGGCGCAGACGATCGAGCGGGTGCGCGTGCGCCTGCAGGAAAAGCGCATGTGCGAAGAGGCCGAGCGCCTGGCTGCGAAGCTCGCCGAGGTGGACCCGGACGCCGTCGCCACCCTGTCGCCCGCTGCCGAACCCGCCTCCGACCGGTTCGAGAAGATCATCAACGTGAAGGATCAGGGCCAGATCTTCCGCGTGGACGTGGACACGATCGAGAAGATCGACGCCGCAGGCGACTATATGTGCCTGACGACCGCCGACCAGACGCTGATCCTGCGCGAGACGATGAAGGATCTGGAACGCCGCCTCGATCCGCGCAAGTTCCAGCGCGTCCACCGCTCCACCATCGTCAACCTCGACAATGTCCGCCAGGTGAAGCCCCACACCAACGGCGAATGCTTCCTGACGCTGGCCAGCGGCGCGACGGTGAAGGTCAGCCGCTCCTATCGCGACGTGGTGGCGCGCTTCCTCTGACCGCCCCAAGTCGTCCCAGCGAACGCTGGGACCTCCCGTCGGCGAAGCTCCCGGGTTCGAAGGGGCGCTGCCCGTTGGCCCGAAGGGCCGCCTGACGGCTCACCCCGGCAGGACACCGCGTGCCCTGCACCCGCAAAACCAGAACGCCCACAACAAACCCCGTCATCCCGGGCTTGACCCGGGATCCAGCTTTTTCTGCTCGACGCGGATTGCGTGACAACCAATGACGGCAAAGGCAGAACCGCGGCATGTCCGACGACGCCCACTTCCCCGGTAAGCTGGCCGCCAAGCTCGACGAACTCACAGCGTTCGACGCCATGCGCGCCTTCCTCCAAGCCTATTGGGAACGTGGAGATCGCAGCGACGAGGGCATTGCCCTCCTCCTCACCAACCTCGACCGAAATGTCTGGGCAGACGGCGGCCCCAGCGACCCGGCCATGTGGAAGGACTGGCAAGACGCAATCGCCCAGGTCCGCAACCGGAAAGCCCCCTAGTAACGCATCGCTCTTGGTGCCAATGCGCCCCTCATGACCGAAAAGCCCCACGCCGGCGCGCGCCACGCCCCCGATCCCACCATGCTCGCCAAGACCGAGGTTCTGGTGGAGGCGCTGCCCTATCTCCAGCGCTATGCCGGCGAGACCTTCGTGGTGAAATATGGCGGCCACGCCATGGGCGATCCGGAGTTGGCGCGCGATTTCGCCGAGGACATCGTGCTGCTGAAGCAGGTGGGGATCCGGCCGGTGGTGGTGCATGGCGGCGGCCCGCAGATCGGTGCCATGCTGAAGCGGCTGGGGGTGGAAAGCCGCTTCGTCGATGGCCTGCGCGTCACAGACGCCGAAACGGCGGAAGTGGCCGAAATGGTGCTGGGCGCCATCAACAAGGATCTGGTGCGCTGGATTTCCGAAGCCGGCGGCCGGGCGGTGGGCCTCAGCGGCAAGGACGCCGGGCTGATCACCGCGGAAAAGGTGAACCGCACCAGCCGCGATCCCGGCTCCGCCATCGAACAGGCGGTCGATCTGGGCTTTGTCGGCGAACCGGCGAAGGTGGACCGCAAGGTGATCGACGTGCTGACGGCGGCCGATTTCATCCCCGTGGTCGCGCCGATCGGCGTCGGCGCGGACGGCCACACCTACAACATCAACCCCGACACCAGCGCGGGCGCCATCGCCGCAGCGCTGGGGGCGGCGCCCCTCATCCAGCTG
>NZ_JAYRCW010000064.1:0-15506 GCF_041909755.1 Sandaracinobacter sp. | reverse complement strand
TCGAGCATCTGGCGAACCGCCGCTTCGTGGCGGGCAATTTCCTGCGCACGCCCGACCAGATCGATTATCTGGAAGAGCCGGACGTGTTCCACGACGTGTTCGGCCATGTGCCGCTGCTCGCGAACCCGGTGTTCGCGGATTACATGCAGGCCTATGGCGAGGGCGGGCTTCGTTCCATCCGCTTCGGCGCGCTGCACAAGCTGGCGCGGCTCTACTGGTACACGGTCGAGTTCGGGCTGACGGAAACGGCGGATGGCCTGCGCATCCATGGCGCGGGCATCGTCTCATCCTTCGGGGAAAGCCGCTTCGCGCTGGACGATCCAAGCCCCAACCGGCTGGGCTTCGATCTGAGGCGGGTGATGCGCACGCAGTACCGGATCGATGATTTCCAGCAGGTCTATTTCGCCATCCCCAGCTTCGAACATCTGCTGGACACGACGCTGAACACCGATTTCGCGCCGCTCTATGCCGAACTGGAAGCGCTGCCCGATCTGGCGATCGACACCATCCTGCCCGAAGACCGGGTGCTGACGCGCGGCAGCCAGGCGCATGCGAAGGCGCGCGCGGCCTGACTTGACCGCGCCGGCAAAGGCGCGTTCCTTCAACGCCGACAGTGGCCGACGTTCCGGCCCGATGGAGAGCGCCGAGTGCCCGACGGCCCCGACGGCCTGACCCTGCTGCCCGCCTTCGCCGTGCTGCTCTATGGCGCGGGGCTGTTCTGGCTTGCGGCCCGCACGGAACGGCGCGGCATCCCGCACCGGCTGCAGCCCTGGGTCTTCCCTCTCAGCCTGGCCGTCTATTGCACAAGCTGGACCTTCTTCGGCGGCGTCGGCTCGGCCGCGACATCGGGGCTGCCCTATCTCTCCATCTATCTCGGCCCGGCGCTCGCCTTCCTGCTGGCGCCCGGCTTCCTCTCCCGCCTCGCCGCCCGGACCGCCGATGGCCGGGCCTCCTCCATCAGCGACTTCATCGGCCAGCGCTATGGCCGCAGCCGCAGCCTGGCGGCGCTGGTGGCGGCGCTCGCGCTGCTGGCGGCCACCCCCTATATCGCGCTCCAGCTCCGCTCCGTCGCGATGAGCTTCGAGGCCGTCACCGGCCTTGGCCGCTCCACCGAGCTGACGTTCCTGATCGCCGCCCTGCTCGCGGCCTTCTCGATCAGCTTCGGCGCGCGCCGGATCGAGGTGACGGGCCGCAACCCCGGCGTCGTCGCCGCGCTCGCCGCCGAAAGCCTGGTGAAGCTGGTCGCCTTCGTGGCGCTGGGCCTGTTCGCCGCCTGGCTGCTCTGGCGGGAGCCCGCGTCGAGCGCCGGCATCGAAACGCTCGCAACCCGGATGGGCGGCAGCTTCGGCCCCGATTTCCTCGTCACCACCCTGCTCTCCGCGCTCGCCATCCTGTGCCTTCCCCGGCAATTCTATCTGGGGTTCGTGGAGGCGCCCGATCCGGCCGCGCTGCGCCGCGCGCGCTGGCCGTTCGTCGCCTATCTCGCGCTCATCTCGCTGATGGTCCTGCCGCTGGCGGCCGCCGGCCTCGCCCTGCTGCCGCCCACCACCCGGCCCGACCTGTTCGTGCTGGCGCTGCCGCTGTCCGAAGGGGCGAACGGGCTGGTGCTGCTGGCCTTCCTGGGCGGCTTTTCGGCGGCGACGGGCATGGTCATCGCGGAAACGCTGGCGCTTTCCACCATGGCCGCCAACGATCTGCTCGCCCCCCTTCTGATCCGGGCGCAGCTACGCGAGGGCGCGGACCTCGGCCGGCTGATGCTGACGGCGCGGCGGGTGATCATCGTGCTGATCGTGGCGGCCGCCTGGGGCTATGCCGAAGCCATCGATGACAGCGCCACGCTGGCCGCAATCGGGCTGATCGCCTTTGCCGGCGTGGCGCAGTTCGCGCCCGCGCTGATCGGCGCCATCGCCTTCGGCTTCGAAAACAAGCGCGCCGCCCGCACCGGGCTGATCGCGGGCATCGCGCTGTGGGCCTATACGCTGTTCCTTCCCTCCATCGCGGGGGGCGATCTGGTGCAGGCGCTGGACGCCGCATCCGTCGGCCTGCTGAACCCGCAGCTGCTGCTGGGCTTCGATCTCGGCTCGCCGCTTGTCCATGGCACCTTGTGGAGCCTTGGCGCGAATGTTCTCGGCCTGCTGGCGGCGGCGCGCTTCGGCCGCGCCCGCAGCGGCCCCAGCTACCGCGATTCCAGCTTCGGCCATGTCACGACTCTCGGCGAGCTCACCGCGCTCGCCGGTCGCTTCGCGGGCGACCGCGAGGCAGAGATCGCGCTCGCCCCCTTCGGCGGGCCGGACAGCCCGATCAGCGGCCCCGCCGCCCGCCGCGCGGAACAGATGATCGCGGACGTGATCGGGGCGCCGTCTGCCCGGCTCATCGTCACCTCCACCATGGCGGGCGCCAGCCTGGGCGTAGGCGAGGTGGTGAAGCTGCTCGACCGCTCCGGCCAGTCGCTGCAGTTTTCCCGGCAGTTGCTGGAAGCGACCTTGCAGGCGATCGATCCCGGCGTGTCGGTGATCGACCGGCGGCTTCGGCTGGTGGCGTGGAACCAGCGCTATCTGGACCTGTTCGACTATCCGGCGGGGCTTGTGGAGGTGGGGCGGCCCGTCGCCGATCTCATCCGCTACAATGCCGAGCGCGGCGAATGCGGGCCGGGCGAGGTGGACGCCCATGTGGAACGCCGCCTGTACCATCTGGCGCGCGGCCTGCCGCACAGCTTCGAGCGTCTCCGCCCCTCTGGCCGCTGGATCAAGACGGTGGGCGCGCCCATGCCCGGCGGCGGCTATGTGATGAGTTTCACCGACATCACCGCCGAAAAGGCGCAGCAGGTGGAGCTGGAAGCGCGGGTGGCCGAACGCACCGCCGATCTTGCCGCCGCGAACGCCGCGCTGGCCGACGCGAAGGCGGCCGCCGAAACCGCCACCCGGGAAAAAACCCGCTTCCTCGCCGCCGCCAGCCACGATCTGCTGCAACCGCTGCACGCCGCCCGGCTGTTCCTCTCCGCGCTGGAACGGCAGACGCCGGATGCCGCCCGCCCGCTGCTCGATTCGACGGCGCAGTCCATCGCGTCGGCGGATGCCCTGCTGCGGGCGCTGCTGGATGTGTCCAAGCTGGACGCGGGCGGCATCAAGCCGCGCCCGACCCGCTTTTCCGTGCAGGAGCTGGTGGCGGAACTGGGCCGCGAATTCGCCCCCCTGGCGGCCGAAAAGGGCCTCCGGCTGAAGGCGCTTGGCGTCGATGCCAGCGTAGAGACGGACCGCGACCTGCTGCGCTCCATCCTGCTCAACTTCCTGTCCAACGCGGTGCGCTATACCCCGCGCGGCAGCATCGCCTTCACCGCGCGGCGGCGGCAGGGGCAGATCCGCTTCGCCGTGGCAGACAGCGGCCCCGGCATCGCGCCCGGGGCGCAGGCGCGCATCTTCCGCGAGTTCGAGCGGCTGGACGGCGATTCGCCGGGCGTCGGGCTCGGCCTTGCCATCGTGGACCGCACCGCGCGCCTGCTGGGCGCGCCCGTCACGCTGAAGTCTGCGCCGGGGGAAGGATCGCTCTTCGCGATCGACATTCCGGCGACGGCCGATGGCCCGCTGGCGAGCCGGTCGCTGCCCGCGCCCGCGCGGCTTCCGGCGGATGCGCTGCGCATCCTGTGCGTCGACGACGACCCCGCCGTCAGGGACGCAATCGTCGCCGCCCTCGCCGCGCAGGGGCACGAGCCGATGGCAGCTGCGTCTGCACCAGAGGCGCTCGCGTTGGCGCGGCAGCACCGCCCCGCCGCCGCCATTCTCGATTTCCAGCTGGGCGACGGGCCGGACGGGCTCGCGCTTGCGCGCAGCCTGAGGCGGCGTGACCCCGGCCTTCCGATCGCGATGGTCACGGCCGATCCGCGCGCCCCGACGGACTGGCGGCTGCGGCGGCTTTCGATCCGGGTGTTCCCGAAGCCGGTCGATCCGGCCGCCCTGTTCGCCTTCCTCGCCGAGCGGGGCGCCCGGGCCGCTGCAGAATAGCGCGGGCCCCGCGCTGGTACCGAATAGCTCAGCCCAGCAGTTCGTCCACCAGCTGCGGCACCAGCGCGCCCGCCGGCCCCAGCCGGCTGTCGTGGAAGCGCCCGCTCGTCATCGAGGGATCGAGGTTCAGCTCGATGCAGCGCGCACCGGCATGGCGGGCCAGATCGACAAACCCGGCCGCCGGATAGACATTCCCCGACGTGCCGATGGAGACGAACAGGTCGGCCGCCAGCAGCGCCGCTTCGATGCGGTCCATATGGTAGGGCATTTCCCCGAACCACACGATGTCGGGGCGCAGATGGCCGGCAAGCCCGCAGGCCGGGCAGGGCGGCGCGTCCAGCAGACCCCCCTCCCACGGGTGCCGCCGGTCGCAGGCGGTGCACCAGGCGGATTTCAGCTCGCCATGCATGTGCAGCATCCGCGCCGATCCGGCGCGGTCGTGCAGATCATCCACATTCTGCGTCACCAGCAGAAGCTCGCCCGGCCATAGCGCATCCAGCCGCGCCAGCGCCCTGTGGGCGGCGTTCGGCTGCACGGCGGCCAGCGCGGCGCGCCGCGCATCATAGAAGCGCTGCACCAGCACGGGATCGCGGCGGAAGGCCTGCGGCGTCGCCACATCCTCCACCCTGTGCCCTTCCCACAACCCATCCGGGCCACGGAAGGTGGGCACGCCCGATTCCGCCGAAACTCCGGCGCCCGTCAGGATCACGATGCGCCGGGGCGGCATGGTCAGCGCGCGCCCGCGATCAGAAAGCGGGCACCAGCGCTGCGCCCGACACCGCCGGCGCCGTCGTGAACGGCTTGATGCCCAGGCGCGCATAGGCCTCGGTCGGGAAATAGACGGTGCCGTCCTTCACCACCATCGAGATGGTCTTCACCGCCTTGATGTCCTTCACCGGATCGCCGGGCAGCAGCATGAAGTCTGCCACAAGGCCCGGTTTCACCGCGCCGAAGCGGTCGCCCCGGCCCATGTAGCGCGCGGTATCCCAGGTGGCCCGGCGCAGCACCTGCGCGCTGGTCAGGCCGGTCTTGGTATAGAGCTCCAGCTCGCGGTGATACCAGAAGCTGCCGCCCATGTCGGTGCCGGGCAGGATCAGCGTGCCCTGCCGGTTCAGCTGCCGCATCACTTCCAGCGTGGTGTCGAACGCGCCGCGATAGGCGGCGTCATCCTCGGGCGTGGAAATGTCCAGCATCGGCTGCTTCAGCTGCCGCTGCAGCCCGATGGGCAGATGGGGCGCCCAATCCGCTGTGCCGGGCGAGAATGCGCCTTTCCGGCCCAGCGTCGCATGCTCCATGATCACCAGCGTCGGGTCATGCGCGGCGTCCTTGCTGCGCATCAGCTCCAGCGTCTTGCGTGGTGCGGGCTGCGAAAGGTCGAAGCCGTCGAACCGCTTCAGCGCCGTGATCCGCAGCAGCGTGCGGGTGTCGTCGCCGGGCTTCAGCACCCAGTTCAGCATCAGCTGGTTGGAATGGGTGATCTCGTCATAGCCGGCTTCCAGCATCGCGTCGGTGGTGGTGAAGGCCGGGATATGGCCCGCCACCCGCAGCCCGGACTTGTGCGCCTCCGCGATCATGGCCGGCACCCATTCGGGGTTGATGCTGTTATAGACCTTGATCTGGAACACGCCGCGCTTCGCGGCATCCTGAACCGCCTTCACCGCATCGGCCTGGTTGTCCACCACCACGCCGCCCTGCGCGTTGGTCTTGCTCTTGCCCTCGATGAAGCCCGACCGCACCACGCGCGGGCCGGCCAGTTCGCCCGAATCCATCCGCTGCACCAGCCGGTCCAGAACGGCGTCGTCATTGCCCATGTCGCGCACGGTGGTGATGCCCGCCACCAGGTTCAGCAGCGCGTCTGCCTGCCCCAGGTGCCCGTGCATTTCGTTGAAGCCCGCCAGCAGCGTGCCGCCCTTGCCGTCCACGACCGTCTCGCCGGCGGCAGTCGCCCCCGGCGCGTCGATGCTGACGATGCGGTTGCCCTTCACCAGCACCGATGCAGGCGCCGACAGCGCCAGCCGCTCCGGATCGAAGATGCGGACATTGGCGATCCTGAGCGCCGTCGGCGCCTTCCTCGCCAGCGCCTTCTGCGCGTCGGTCAGGCGCTTCGTGTCCCACCCCGCCACAAGGTCGCGCAGCTTCTGATCCTCTGTCTCATAACCTTCCCGCAGCATGGCGAATTCGGGGGAGGCGACGCCCACAAGCGTGCGGTCCGGCCCGAGGAACAGCGTCGTGGGATCAAGATCGAGGCCGACGAGCGCATGCGCCGTCAACGTCACCGGCCCCGAAGGCCCGTTGGCCTGCACATCGCCCAGCGGTTCTAGCCGCAGCTCCCCGCCCGGCAGCGCGGGCAGCTTGCCGCCCGCCTTCAGCAGGGCGCGGGCATAGACGCCGATGCCATAGGGGCTGCCGTTCTGCGCCACATACAGCGCCGGGCCCGTCACCGTCGCCGAACCCGGCCCCGTCGCATCGACCCACTCGGCCTTGTCGCCGGTGCGGCTGAAGCGCTCGTCCACCTTGCTGCCGAAGGTGGTGCTGCCGGTCACGGTCCAGCGGGTCGGGATGCCTGCGCCGTCCAGCGCCAGATGCTCCTCGATCGTGGGGCCCCGCCCGTTGTTCTTGAAATCGAACACGATCTTCGTCGCCCCGCCCGACTCGTCGGTGACGAGGCTGCCGACGTTCCGGCCGCTGATCAGCACCGCGAAGCGTTCGGCCGCGAAGGCGGGGGTTGAAAGAAGAAGGGCGATCAGCGCGGCGCGTCCGCCCGCGCGGGCAAGGGATTTCATCTGCATGGCCGCCTGTTGAACATGGAAGCGGGCCGGTCGGCAAGCACCATCGCTGCGCACTTGCCAACGACCCCCGCATTTGCGCTACTGCGGGCCGAGGAGTGTGCGTCACCATGATCAAGATCGGGGTTCTCGGGGCCGGCGGCCGCATGGGCCAGGCCATCATCGCGGAAGTGCAGGCCGCGCCCGACTGCTGGCTTGCCGGCGGCGTGGAACGGCCGGGCCACCCCATGTGCGGCAACATCATCGGCGAGGGGCTGGTGATCTGCGCCAACGCCGCGCCCGTGGCGCACAAGGCCGATGTGCTCATCGATTTCACCACGCCCGCCGCGCTCGACGAACATCTGCGCGCCGCCCAGGACGGCAAGGCCGCGATCCTGATCGGCACCACCGGGCTGGAACCGCACCACCATGCCGCCATCGATGCGGCCGCGCGCACCATCCCGGTGCTGCAGGCTGCCAACACCGCGCTTGGCGTCTCGCTGCTTGCGGCTCTGGTGGAACAGGCCGCCCGCGCGCTGGACACCGGCTGGGATATCGAGATTTCGGAACTGCACCACCGGCACAAGGTGGATGCGCCGTCGGGCACGGCCCTGTTCCTGGGCGAGGCGGCGGCGAAGGGCCGGGGCGCCCCGCTCGAAACGTTGCGCCTGCCCCCGCACGAATCCAGCCCCGGCGCGCGCCGCGCCGGCGGGATCGGCTTCGCCTCGCTGCGGGGCGGGTCTGCCGCGGGCGATCATCATGTGCTGCTGGCGGGCGAGGGCGAACGCATCACCCTGTCGCATGTCGCCGAAAGCCGCGACATCTTCGCGAGCGGGGCGGTGAAGGCGGCGCGCTGGCTGTCCGGCCGGAAACCCGGCCGCTATCGCATGGCAGACATTTTCGGGATCTAGGGTTAGGACCCTAGGCCGGCGCTTCAGGCGCCCTCAGAACAGGGTCCGGCAGCTCCGCAGCCAGCGCGGCGGCTTGCGACCCGCAATCTCCACCTGATTTATCGCGGCGCCGGGGCGCAGGCCGGAGGTGGATGCCAGCTGCGCCCCGGAATCGCCCATGCCGGACAGGCGAACGACGCCCACCAGCGCAAATCCCAGGATGAAGCCGACAACCAACGCCCGCAGCACTGCGAGACTCCCCCAAGCCTATCCGTTCAACAGGTCCGACCCTGTTGGACGCCCGTCTAGCGAAGGAGCCCCTGCAATCATTGCACAAATCCGACAAAAGCTTGTCGGACTTGAATCTGGAACGGCGTTGGGGCATGGCGCGCGAACTGCAAACCGGGGTAGAAGCACCGCTTTCCCGCCCCGAAGAAAGGTCAATCAAACCACCCATGCCCAAGGAAGAACTTCTCGAGATGCGGGGCACGGTCGTCGAACTGCTCCCCAACGCGATGTTCCGGGTGCGGCTGGAAAACGACCATGAGATCCTCGGCCACACCGCCGGCAAGATGCGCAAGAACCGCATCCGCGTGCTGACAGGCGATGAAGTGCTGGTGGAACTCACGCCGTATGACCTGACCAAGGGGCGGATCACCTACCGCTTCAAGTGAGCGTGTTCGCACACAGGACCGGCGCATGAGCGACAGCGCATTCCGCCAGCATGCCCGCTGGCAGGCGGGCTGGTGCCGTGCGCTTGGTTCGCCCTTCAACGCCCTGGTCTGCGACCTGCTGGCGGAACGGCTTTCCCCCGAAACGGCGCTGGGCCGGCGGCTGGACGGCTGGGCCGGCAATGCCGAGGCCGAGATGCTGGCGCTTCGTGTGGCGGGCGGGCTGCATGCCCGCGTCCGCAGCGGCAGGGCGCCTGCGCTTGCCGCGCTCTATCCCCCGGCCCCCTTGCCCGATGCGGACGCCCTGTGGGCCGCGATGGAGCCGGTCCTTGCCGCGCCTTCCATCTGCCGCTGGCTGGATGTCGCGCCGCAGACGAACGAGGTCGCCCGCTCCGCCGCGCTGATGCCCTGTTTCCTGACGGTGGCTCAGGAAACAGGCCTTCCACTCGCGCTGGTGGAGTTGGGGTGCAGCGGTGGCCTGAACCTGCTGCCCGATCATTACGCCTTCCGGCTGGGCAATGTGCGCGCCGGCAACCCTGAAAGCCTGCTGGCGCTTGAGCCGGACTGGATCGGGCCCGACCCGCCCGACGTGCAGATCCGTTTCGCCAGCCGGATCGGCGTGGACCTGAACCCGATCGACCTTTCGGACCCGGCCGAACGCGCGCGCATGCTCGCCTATGTCTGGCCCGACCAGTTCACCCGGCTGGAACGCATGGCGACCGCGATGACGATCGTGTCCGAGATCCTGCCCGAAATCGCGGCGGGCGACGCAGCCGATTTCGTTGAAGCGCGCGTGTGGCCGCAGCCCGGCGCGGTCACCACCGTGTTCCATTCGATCGCGATGCAATATTTCAGCGCCGGCTCGCAGCAGCGCATCAGCGAACATATGAACCGTGCGGGTTCGGCCGCCACCGCCGACGCCCCGCTGGCCTGGGTGCGGATGGAGCATGACCTTCCCGGCGCCGGCGAACCGCCGACGCTGCGGCTGACGATGTGGCGCGGGCAGGGCAGCGAGGACAGGCTGCTGGGCCGCGCCCACCCCCACGGCAGCGCGGTGGCCTGGCTGTGAGCGCGCCCCGCTTCATCCTCGCCTCCGCCTCGCCCCGGCGGCTGGAGCTGCTGGGACGGCTGGGCCTGTCGCCAGACGCCGTGGACCCGGCCGACATCGACGAAACCCCGCTGAAGGCCGAGCGCCCCGCCCCGCATGTGGCGCGGCTGGCGGCGGAAAAGGCGGCCGCCGTGGCCGCGCGGCACCCCGGCGCGGTGGTTCTGGCGGCAGACACGCTGGTCGCGGCCGGGCTGCGCATCCTGCCCAAGGCCGAGGACGAGGCAACGGAGCGCGCCTGCCTGAAGCTGCTGTCGGGCCGCCGGCACCAGGTGCTGACGGCGCTGACGGTCGTGGACGCGCGCGGCGTCGCCCGCCACCGCCTCAACCGCTCCACCGTGCGTGTCGCCCGGCTGGAGCCGGCGGACGTGGATGCCTACATCGCCAGCGGCGAATGGAACGGCAAGGCGGGCGGCTATGCCATCCAGGGCCGGTTCGAAGCGCATGTGCAATGGATGGAGGGCAGCTTTTCCGGCATCATGGGCCTGCCGCTGGCCGATGCCCGCGCCATGCTGCGCACGGCGGGGCTGAATGGCTGACGTTTTCCTTCAGCATCGCATCGGCGAAACCCGGGCCGCCGTGGTCGAGAATTTCCGGCTGGTGGAAATGCACCTCGCCCGCGATGGCGACGGGCTTGCGGCCGGCGCGCGCCTGCCCGCCCGTCTGTCTGCAAAGCTGGGGCAGCGCGGCATCGCCCAGGCCGATGGCGAAGAGCTGCTGGTGGAGCCATGGCCCGCAGGCGCGACGGAGGGCCAGACCGTCATCGTGGAGGTCACGCGCGCGGCCTGGCGCGAGCGCGGCCGGGACAGGCTGGCGAAGGCGCGGCCCACCACGCTGGCGCCTTGGCCGTCCCCCAGCCTCGAATCGCAGATGCACGCGCGCGGCCATGTGCTGAAGCCCGGCTGGCCCGCCGAGGTGGCGGAGCAGTGGGACGACGCCTTCGATGCCGCCCGGCTGGGACGCCTGCCCTTCGAATCGGGCGCGCTGGTGCTGGCGCCGACCCCGGCCTTCCTCGCCGTCGATGTGGACGGCCATGGCCTGGCGCTGGCCGGCCCGGCGCTGCGCACGCTGGCCCGCGCCATCCGCCTGTGGGGGCTGGGCGGCAGCATCGTCGTGGATTTGCCCACGGCGGATCGCGATCAGCGCACGCAGGCGGCAGAGGCCTTCGATGCCGCGATGGGCAAGCTGCCGTTCGAGCGCACGGCGATCAACGGCTTCGGGCTGATGCAGGTGGTGCGGCCGCGCCCCGGCCCCTCGATCCTGGAACGCGCCCAGCTCGACCGGGCAGGCACGGAGGCGATCGACCTTCTCGAATCCGCGCTGGCCGATGGCAACACCGGCCCCCTGCGCCTTGCCCCCCGCCCCGCCGTCCGGCGCTGGCTGGAATCGCGGCCGCACCTGCTGGAGGCGCTGGGCGACCGCACGCATCGAACGGTGGAAATGCTGACAGGAGCGCCGGATGCCGAAGCCTGAACTGCGCTGCCCCGTCTGCCGAAAGCCTGCGGTTCCGAAGCACGCGCCATTCTGTTCCGAAGCCTGCCGCAACCGCGACCTGATCGCCTGGCTGGACGAACGCTATGTCGTGCCCGGCCGCCCGATCGGCGAGGATGACGAACCCGGTTGAGAAGCCGGTTGACCGAGCCGCGAAGTTGCGCCTATAGCGCGCCTCCCGTGCCTAGGTAGCTCAGTTGGTAGAGCATGCGATTGAAAATCGCAGTGTCGGCGGTTCGATCCCGTCCCTGGGCACCATTTTCCCTCCAGTTTACCTGAATGGCGAAAACCCACAGATCGACGCAAGAGCGTCTATCGGGGCACGGCCACCTGTCGGCATTGCATCGGCACCATCCGCCCCACGGTCCAGCTGGCCTCGTCGCCCTTGCTCCAGAAGACATGCTGGCCGTTGCTGTACTTTGCGCCGGACGCGGATTTTTCCCTGGGCAGCACAATCGGCTTGTCACCGTTCATCTGCACCTGAACCGCTCCGCCGGGGAGACTGTCCACCTTGAGCCGCGTGCCCTGGCCGCAATCAAAATAGGTGCTTGATCCCGGCCCCCCGATCGTGGCGCAGGCGCTCAGCGCCATTGCGCCGACAATCAGCGCCTCGATGCGAACCCTCATGTCAGTCCTCCCTCCAGAGGCCGTTACTTGGCACGGCTGTTGAAATAAGACCGTGCATTGCAAAATTGTAAAGTCGTTCGCTGCATTCCAATGCACGTCAGGCCAGTGGCGCCCCTTCAGGCCATCCAGCCCATGTGATCGGCCAGGATCAGCGTGCCGATCCCGATCAGCGCGATCCCGCCCAGCCGTTCGGCGCGCTTCCCGAAGCGCGCGCCCACCGCGCCGCCGATCCGGAAGCCGATGCTGGTCAGCACGAAGGTGGAAACCCCGATCGACGCCGCGACGATCCAGATGTTCACGCCGATGAAGGCCAGCCCCACGCCGACCGCCGCCGCATCGATGCTGGTGCCGATCGCTGTCAGCACCAGCCCCAGGGGGCCTGCCCGGCGCGGCGCTTCTTCGCCCTCGTCAACTGCCGGCGCCTCGAAGGATTCGCGGATCATGTGACCGCCCACCAGCCCCAGCAGGGCAAAGGCGATCCAGTGGTCCACCGCCTCCACATAATCCGCCGCCAGCAGGCCCAGGCCATAGCCGATGAGCGGGGTGGCCGCTTCCACCAGGCCGAACACCAGCCCCCATTTCAGCGCCACCGGCCAGGCGGGCCGGTGCGCCGCGCCCCGCGCCACGGCGGCGGCAAAGGCATCGGTGGACATGCTGAGCGACAGGATCAGGATGGCAAGCGGGGTCATGGCAGGCTCCTCCGGGGCGGGCGAGACACGCGATCCACCCCGCCCGGTGCGGCGGTGGATCGCGCTGGTCTCGCAACGCGGGGCGGAAACCGCCCTGCCGATGGCGCCACGCGGGGCGGGAGAACCCGGCCGCGAGCCTGTTGACGCCACCCCGGCTTTTGCGCCGGATGCTACTCCCCAACGGGAAGCCCGGCCCTACAGGCCGCACGCTGGTCAGGCAAGCCCGGCGTCCACCTCCAGCACCACCTTGCCCAGCCCCTTGCCGGAAATCGCCGCATTCAGGGCCGCGCCGAACCCGGAAAAGGCGAACTTCGCCCCGACGGCCGGGCGGATCCGCCCGTCTGCCGCCCAGCCCAGCAGCAGCGCCATCTGCCCCGGCACCTCGGCCCCGTCGAACAGCATGTGCTGGCGGATATCCACACCCACCAGTGCGGCGCCCTTCATCAGCGTCAGGTTGGCGGGCAGCGCGGGGATCGGCCCGCCCACGAATCCCACCACCAGATGCCGCCCCCGCCAGTGCAACGATCGGAACGCCGGTTCGAACAGCGGCCCGCACACCGGATCGAACACCACGTCCGGTCCCCGGCCGCCGCAGGCCGCCTTCAGCCTGTCGCGCCAGCCGTCCACCTCTGTATCCAGCACGGCGTCCGCGCCCTGCGCCTGCGCGAAGGCCCGTTTCGCGTCGGTGGAGGCCGCGGCCACCACGCGCGCGCCCAGCGCCTTCCCCAACTGCACCGCGGCAGAGCCCACGCCGCCGGCCGCCCCCAGAACCAGCAGCGTCTCCCCCGCCGCCAGCCGGCCGCGATCCGCAAGCCCGTGCAGCGCCGTCAGGTAATTCAGCGGCAGGCTCGCCGCCTCGGCAAAGGGCAGCGCATCCGGGATCGGCCAGGTCAGCGCGGCCGGCGCGGCCGCCAGTTCGGCAAAGCCGCGCGCAGCCATCGCCACCACCCGCTGGCCCACGGCCAGCCCGGTCACCTCCGCACCCACGGCGTCCACCACGCCTGCCACTTCCTGCCCCGGCACATGCGGCAGCGGCGGCTTCACCTGGTAACGGCCCAGCGCCACCAGCGAATCGACATAGCCGACACCGCAGGCCGCCACCCGGATCCGCACGCCACCCGGCCCGATCTCCGGAACCGGGGCCTCCCGCTCGGCATAGCTGTCGAGGGATTCCAGTGTCTCGGCAATGATGGCGCGCATCGGGGGCTCCTGCGGAAAGCCCCTGCCTAGCCCGCCCCGGCGCCGGCGCAGCCTGCGAAAAGCGGCAAGATCGAACGATCCGCCGAAGCTGGCAAACGCCCTGCCGATAGTCGCTTGATCAGCGCCCCCGGCCGCCCGTTAGTCTGGCACCCAATGAACGGTCGCCCCTTCTCCCTGTCTCGCCGAGCGCTGATCGGCGCCGCAGCCGCACTTGGTGCGGCCCCTGCCGCAGCCGCATTTGGTGCGGCCCCCTCCCTCGCCGCCGGGCGCAGCGCCGCCGACATCGCGCGCGAGGGGCTGCTCAGGCACGGCGCCGCCATCCGCCACCGGGATGTGGTGGGCATCGCGGATTTCGCCTCGCCCTCGCACGCCCGGCGCTTCCACATCGTCGATCTCGCCGGGGGCCGCACCAGCAGCCACCTCGTCAGCCATGGCCGCGGCTCCGATCCGGCCCACAGCGGCTGGGTCGAACGCTTCTCCAACGAGTTCGGCTCCAACGCCTCGTCGCCCGGCGGCTATGCCACCGGCGATTATTACATCGGCAAACATGGCCGGTCCCAGCGGCTGATCGGTCTGGATGCCACCAACAACAACGCCGAACCGCGCGCCATCGTGATCCACGGCGCCTGGTATGTCTCGGATGCGATGGCCCGCCAGCACGGCAAGATCGGCCGCTCGGAAGGCTGCTTCGCCTTCGACGAAACCAATGGCAGCCTCGACGAGATC
This sequence comes from Sandaracinobacter sp., assembly GCF_041909755.1. Classification (NCBI taxonomy): domain Bacteria; kingdom Pseudomonadati; phylum Pseudomonadota; class Alphaproteobacteria; order Sphingomonadales; family Sphingosinicellaceae; genus Sandaracinobacter; species Sandaracinobacter sp. The sequence continues at coordinate 1,344 of NZ_JAYRCW010000064.1, read as the reverse complement.
CTGGCCCGGCTGGGGCCGGGACGCCTGCTCTACGCCGGCCGCTTCGGCATCGACGCCTGAAGTCAGCGGCGCGACAGCGCCTCGATCACTGCGGCGTCCCGGCCATAGACGTCCGGCAGCACCTGCACCGTTCCCCCTTTCGCCGGAACGACCGTGAAATAGCCCACATGCACCGGCACCTGCTGCGGCAGGTCGATGCCGGTGGTGACATTCGTGGCTGCGGTCGCGTCGATGCGTGCGGCGTCCCACTCGGGCACCTCCTCCAGCAGCCGCAGCGCAAGGCCCAGGATGCCCTGGGTGCGCATGCACCCGTGCGAGAGCGCCAGATCCTGCCCGTTGAACAGATGTTTGGCGGGCGTGTCGTGGAAGAAGATCGCATAGGGGTTGGGCATCTCGATCTTCAGCGTGCCCAGCGAATTGCGGTTGCCCGGCATCTGCATCACCTGCAGGCCATCCGCCGTCGCCGTCCAGCGATAGCCGCGCGCCCGGGCGGCAGACGGGCTGCGCCGGATGAGGGCGCCGACCGATTCGTCGACGATGCTCTTGGGCAGCAGCCAGGGCGGATTGATGGTGATGGCCGTCGCCACGGCGGAAAATTGCGGCGTCGGCGTCTTGCGCGCCCCCACGATGATCTTGTGACGGGCGACGGGAACACCCCCATCGACCAGATCGACGGTATAGCCCGGCACATTGGCGAACAGGTGCCGCTCCCCCATCTGGCGCGGCATCCAGCGCCAGCGGTCCATGTTGGCGCGGATGCGGGCGCTGTCTGCGGGTGCCGTCGCCGCCGGAAGGGCCGCCCGAAGCACCCGGTAATGCGGATGCGCCGGCAGCAGCCCGCGCAGCGTCTCTCCCGCCGTTCCCGCCGCAAGTCCGTCGGCCAGCTTCGCGCGCAGCCACTCCACGTCAGAGCGGGGCGGCGGCGATTTCCAGCCGATCCGGGCCTCGATCGGGGTCCGCCCGGCGGCATAGTCCTTCGCCAGCGCCATCCAGCTCGCCTCGGCGGCCACCGCAATGGCCGCCTCGTCGCCTGACGCCAGCGCGGCTTCCAGCGCGGCGGGGGCATAATCGGCCGGGTTCAGCCCCTCTTTCGATGCCGCCTGAACCTCGGCCAGCGTCTCGCGCGCGGTCGCCGCCGTCCATGGCAGCGGTGCCGGGGCAGGCGCAACGACGGGCTGGGGTTGCGGCGCGGCCTGCTGCACGGCGCCGGCCGCCGGCGCGGGAACCGCCTCCTGGGCAGAAAGCGGGCCTGAAAGGCTCAACAGCAGGGCAGGAACCAGCGCGCGCATCGCCTCAATCATCCGCCAGCCCCTTCAATTCGTAAAGCAGGTCCAGCGCGGCGCG
>NZ_JAYRCW010000063.1:0-15866 GCF_041909755.1 Sandaracinobacter sp. | reverse complement strand
ATTGAATGTCAGGCCGTAATCGACCTGATCGCCGTTCCACACGCGGCTGGCGACCCATTGGCCATCCTTGAACCCGCCTTCCTCCACCTTCAGCAGCAGGCCGTTCTTCACGTCAGGTCCCGGTGAAAAGGTGATGCGGACATGATCGCCCGCGACAAGGAACTGGTTCGGCGCGATCTGCGCCACGGCGGCGCCGCCCACCGACTTGCCGGCCCATGGGACGGGGTCGCGCTTCATCCATGTCCAGTCCTTGTGGCCGAACTGCCATTGTTCGAAGCTGGCCTCGATCTTCCAGTCGCCCATCTGCGTGGCGCGGCTGCTGCCGTCGTCCGGGCGGGCGACGCCCCATGTGGGGTGGGCATAGGCGATCCGCGCCCAGTCGCGTCCGATCCGGCTGAACAGGGCGAACTTGTCGCCAAATGCGTCCAGCGTCTCATCGTCCAGCCGTTTCGCGCCCAGCGGATAGTTGTAAAAGCCGGTGGCATCCATGCCGAAGGGGGCAAAGCCGATGCCGCCGCGCCCCAGCACGGCCCAGAAGAAGCGGGCGTGATCCGCCGCATTGCCGATTTCCGGCACGAACAGCGCGTTATCGGCCCGCGCATAGCCGTTGAGCCAGGCCGACACGGTCTTTTCCTCGCGGCTGTAGATATCGGGCGCGGCGAAATCGATGTGGGGGGCGGCCGCCTTCCAGATATCCAGCACGTCCCACTGCGGCCCGCCCGACGAGACGCTGGCCGGATCCGCCTCTCCGAACGGGCTGTGCAGCGCGGCGTTCACGAACATGGGGATCGGCTTCACCGCTTTTCCGGCGGCGGCCATCTCGTCGATGAAGCGGGCTGTGTGCCAGCTGTTGAAGGCGCGGTCCGCTTGCCTGCCGAAGGCCTGTGACCAGGTGCCGGATTTGCCCGTCGCCTTTGCCAGCGCGGGCGGGATCGGCTGGCGGAACAGCTTTTCGGCCTCTGGCCCGAAATCGCGCGGGTTGCCATAGCTTCCCACTTCATTCTGTGGCTGCACCAGGATCACCGTGTTTTCCGCATCCACGGCCTTCAGATGCCGCATCAGCGCCACGAAGGCCTTCCTGTCGGCCTCCAGCGTGGCGCGCGAATGCGGGCTGTGCAGATAATGATCGCTGCCGTCCGGCTTTTTCGCGCGCGGGAAGCGGGCGTTGTCCAGCTTCACCCAGTCCGGCGCATAGCTGGGCGCGGTGTTCTTCCAGGTGCCGAACCACAGAATGACGAGCTTCTTGTCGTTTGCCCGCGCCTGTTTCAGCAGGTCGTCCACGAAGCTGAAATCGAACCGGCCTTCCGTCGGCTCGACCTGTTGCCAGGCGACCGGCATTTCCAGCGTGTTGGCATGGATGCGGTCCAGCACCGGCCAGACCTGGGGCAGGGCGTCGGGATAGTTGCTGCTGTTGTTGGCCTGCGCGCCCAGGATCAGGAAGGGTTCGCCATCCACCAGCAGGGCGTGGCGGCCGTTCTTGCTGACGAGCCTTGGAGGCTCGGCGGCGGCCAGCGGCGCGGCGGCCGCCAGAAGCAGGCCGGACAGCATCAGAGCAAGCGGTTTCAGTGCGATTCTCCCCTCTCCCGCAGAAATGTTAGCGCTAAACTAAATCATGTTTCAACCTTGTATCAGCCCGGTCTTGCCTCTGCCGCACAATTTTGTAGGACAAATTCCGCATGAGGGATGACCGCGCAACCGGGGACTGGCTGGCGATCGACTGGGGCAGCAGCCGGCGGCGCGCCTGGCGGCTTTCCGCCGCCGGCGACGTGGTGGCGGCGCATGCCGACGATCGCGGCGTGCTGGCGATCCCGCCCGGCGGCTTTCCGGCGGACCTGGACCGGCTGCGCGGCCTGCTGGGCGATCTGCCGGCCATCGCGGCCGGCATGGTGGGATCGAACCGGGGCTGGATCGAGGCACCCTATCGCCCGTTGCCGGCCGGGCTGTCCGATCTGGCCGCGAATCTGGCCGTTGTTGCGGGTGTGCGCTTATCCATCGTGCCCGGCCTCGCCGATGCGGCCGACGTGATGCGTGGCGAAGAGGTGCAGCTGCTGGGGGCCGCCGCCGCCGGGCTGGTGCCGCCGGATTGCCGCATCTGCCAGCCGGGCACCCACAACAAATGGGCGCAGCTGGAAGGCGGCCGGATCACCGGCTTCACCACGGTGATGACGGGCGAGCTGTTCGCGCTGCTGAAGGCCAACGGGGTGCTGGCGGGCATGCTGGACGGCGAGGTGTCTGACGGCGAGGCCTTTCGCCGGGGCGTGGCCGAAGGCGCCGGGCGGCGCGATCTGTCTGCCGCGCTGTTCGGCGTCCGCGCGGCGGTGCTGCTGAAGCGGCTGGATCCGGCGGACGCCGCCGCCTTTGCATCCGGGGTGTTGATCGGGGCCGATGTGGGCCCCCGGATGGGGCAGGCCCCGGTGCATGTCCTTGCCGGGCCGCCGCTGGGCACGCTGTATGCTGCAGCGATTGAGGCGCTGGGCGGCCGCAGCACCATCGTCGATTCGACCCCCGCATTCCTGGCCGGGATGCGGACAATCCGGAGGCTTGCGCCGTGAAGGACCTGTTGTGACGGACATCCTGGGGGATCTGCCGCTTGTCGCCATCCTGCGCGGCATCACGCCTGAGGAGGCGCTGCCCGTGGGCGAGGCGCTGCTGGCGGCCGGCTTCCGCCTGCTGGAGGTGCCGCTGAACTCCCCCCGGCCGCTCGAGAGCATCGCCCGGCTTTCGGAGGCGCTGGGCGACCACGCCATGCTGGGCGCGGGAACGGTGCTGACCCCGGCAGACGTGCGCGCCGTTGCCGATGCAGGCGGACGGCTGATCGTTTCGCCCGACAGCAACCCCGCCGTCATCGCGGAAACGAAGCGGCTGGGCCTTGTTTCCGTCCCCGGCTTCTTCACGCCGACAGAGGCGTTCGCGGCGATCGCGGCCGGCGCGGATGCGCTGAAGCTGTTTCCGGCCGAGGCCGCGTCCCCCGCCGTGCTGAAGGCGCTGAAGGCGGTGCTGCCATCCGGGGTTCCGCTGCTGGCGGTCGGCGGGGTTTCGACGGACGGAATGGCGCCCTGGATCGCGGCCGGGGCGGCGGGTTTCGGCATCGGCTCGGCCCTTTATCGGCCGGGTCGCAGCGCGGCGCAGGTGGGGGCGGCGGCGGCGCAGTTCGTGGCCGCCTTTCGCCGGGCGCATCGGCTTTGACGATCGCGATCGCCATCGTCGGCTATGGCAAGATCGCCGAGGATCAGCATGTGCCCGCCATTCTGGGCAACCCCGCGTTCCGGCTGGCAGCGTGCGTGAGCCGCCGCAGGGCAGGCCCACCCGGCGTGCCCGCCTTCGCCAGCATCGCGGACCTGCGCGCCAGCGGTCTGAAAATCGATGCCGTCGCCCTGTGCAATACGCCCGTCGAACGCCCTGCCGCCGTGTTCGAGGCGCTGGATGCGGGGTGGCATGTGCTGATGGAAAAGCCGCCGGCCGCCACATTGTCCGCCGTATGGCAGATCGTTGCCGCCGCCGAAGCCGCCGGGCGGACCCTGTTTGCCGGCTGGCATTGCCGCTTTGCCCCCGCCGTTCCGGCGGCAAAGGCGATGCTGGCCGGACGCCGCATCGACAGCCTGCTGATCGACTGGCGCGAGGATGTGCGCAAATGGCACCCCGGCCAGCAATGGATCTGGGAGCCGGGCGGCTTCGGCGTGTTCGATCCGGGCATCAACGGCCTCTCCGTGCTCAGCGAGATCCTGCCGGTGGACATCGCCGTCGCCGCCGCGCGGCTGGAAACGCCCGCAAACCGGCAGACGCCCATCGCCGCCCGGCTGGCCTTCGGCGGCCCCGGCATCCCGGCCGACGCCCATGGCCTGTTCGACTGGCGGGAGCCCGACGACCGCTGGAATATCCGCATCGAATTCGAAGGCCATGACCTGCTCCTCACGCATGGGGGATCCCGCCTGATGGTGGACGGGGTGGAGCAGCCCGTGCCGGACGAGGGCGAATATCCGCCGCTTTACCGGCGGTTTGCCGTGTTGGTGACGCAGGGCGGCAGCGAGGTGGACTTGCGGCCGCTGCAGCTGGTGGCCGATGCCTTCCTGCTGGGCGAACGGGTGACGGTGGCGCCGTTCGACTGACCGGGCGGGCTTGCCCTTACGTCTTGCGGTCCGGCCGCAGCCGGCTTCCCCGCAGCGCGTACCAGAACACATAGACTTCACAGGCGGCGGTCAGCAGGAACGATGGCTGCAGGCCATAGCGGTCTGCGAGCCAGCCGTGGACGACGACCAGCGCGCCGCCGGCGATCGCCATGACGAGCAGGCCAGAGCCTTCCTCCGTGAGGGGGCCGAGGCCCCGGATGCCCAGCGTGAAGATGGTGGGGAACATGATGGAGTGGAACAGGCCGACGGAAATGAGCGCCCACATCGCGGTCTTGCCGGTGCTGAACACGGTGACGAGCATGACGGCGCAGGCGAGCGCGGCGGCTGCGGCGAGGACGTGGCCGGGTTCGATCACGCGCATCAGGAAGGAGCCGATGAAGCGGCCGACCATCATCCCGCCCCACAGCAGGAAGAGGTAGTTGGAGGCTTCCGCGTGGGTGAGGTTGCCGATGTGCGGCTGGGAGACGAAGTTGATGAACAGGTTGGCGACGCCGATTTCCGCGATCAGGTAGATGAAGATGGCGGGAATGCCCCAGATGAGGTTGGGGTGGTTCCAGAGCGACAGCTGCTTGCGTTCGGCAGCCTCGAGCGCGAGATCCGAGCGGCTGAGATCCGGCAGGCGGGAGCGGTGGATGACGAAGGCCAGCACCACCAGCACGGCCGCGACGATCAGGTAGGGCAGCTCCACCGAACGGGCGTCGGCCAGCCGTTCGGCTTCGGTGAGGACATGGCCGGGGTTCGAGGTGCCGCCGGTGCTGCGCGAGAGGATCAGCCAGCCGCCGAACAGCGGGGCAAAGGTGGTGCCCATCGAGTTGAACGCCTGCACCAGGTTCAGACGGGCCGACGAGGTTTCAGCCGGACCGATCACGGCCACATAGGGGTTCGCCGCCACCTGCAGCAGGGTGATGCCGGACGCGATGATGAACAGCGCGACCAGCGTGAAGGGATAGGAGGGGATGCGCGCGGCCGGGATCATCAGCAGCGCGCCCGCCGCCATGATGCCCAGACCGATCACCAGTGCCGGGCGATAGCCGACGCGCTCGATCAGTTTGGCCGAGGGGATGGAGGCGAAGAAATAGGCGATGAACCAGGCGGATTCGATCAGCGTGGCCTGGGTGTAGCTGAGGTCGAACACGCTGCGCAGGTGCGGCAGCAGCGTGTTGTTGATGACGGTGATGAAGCCCCACATGAAGAAGAGCGTGGCGAGCAGCGCCAGCGCCTGCCTGTAGGGCATGGCGGCATCGTTCAATGCGAATCCGCCGCCCTTGCTTTCCCCTGATCCCGCCATGCCTTCTCCCTTTCCGGACTGTCCGGCTTCCCTTTTGATTTGTATGACTATATAGCTTGCGGCGCGTGGTCAATGCGTGCCGGACATGGGGCGCGATGCAGCAACACGCTGATATGGCGGGAGTTTCAAGCGAAGTGCCAGACAATGTGCCGCCGAAATTGCGCTCCAGGGCCTGGTTCGACAACCCCGACAACATCGACATGACCGCGCTCTATATCGAGCGCTACCTGAATTTCGGGCTTTCGCAGGAAGAGCTGCAATCGGGGCGGCCGATCATCGGGATCGCGCAGACCGGGTCTGACCTCAGCCCCTGCAACCGGCACCATCTGGTGCTGGCGGAGCGCATCCGCGAGGGCATCCGCGACGCGGGCGGCATCGCCTTTGAGTTCCCGGTGCATCCCATTCAGGAGACGGGCAAGCGGCCGACCGCCGGGCTCGACCGGAACCTCACCTACCTCTCGCTGGTGGAAGTGCTGCATGGCTATCCGCTGGATGGCGTGGTGCTGACGATCGGCTGCGACAAGACCACGCCCGCGCTGCTGATGGCGGCGGCGACGGTGGATATCCCGGCCATCGCGCTGTCGGTGGGGCCGATGCTGAACGGGCGGCACGAGGGGCAGCGCACGGGTTCGGGCACGATCATCTGGAAGGCGCGCGAGATGCTGGCCGCCGGCGAGATCGACAAGGCCGGTTTCGTGAAGCTGGTCGCCTCGTCGGCGCCGTCCACCGGCTATTGCAACACCATGGGCACGGCGACGACGATGAACTCACTGGCCGAAGCGCTGGGGATGCAGTTGCCCGGATCGGCCGCGATCCCCGCCCCCTATCGCGCGCGGCAGGAAATGGCCTGGGCGACGGGCAGGCGCATCGTGGACATGGTGCGCGAGGACCTGAAGCCGTCCGACATCCTGACGCGCGACGCCTTTCTGAACGCGATCGTGGTGAATTCGGCCATCGGCGGCTCCACCAACGCGCCGATCCACCTGGCGGCCATCGCCCGCCATGCCGGGGTGGAACTGGCCCTGTCGGACTGGCAGCATTTTGGCCATGATGTTCCGCTGCTGGTGAACCTGCAACCCGCAGGCGATTATCTGGGCGAGGATTATCATCACGCGGGCGGCGTGTCCGCAGTGGTCGCGGAGCTGATGGGGCAGGGCCTGATCCGCGAGGATGCGCTGACGGTGACAGGGCGCGGGATCGGCGACAATTGCCGGGGCGCGGCCATCCTGGACGAAGCGGTGATCCGGCCGTTCGCACGTCCGCTGAAGCCGGATGCGGGGTTCGTGGTGCTGTCCGGCAACCTGTTCCACTCTGCCATCATGAAGACCAGCGTGATCTCTGACGAATTCCGGGCGCGCTATCTTTCGAACCCCGACGACCCCGATGCCTTCGAAGGCCCGGCCGTGGTGTTCGACGGGCCGGAGGATTACCACGCCCGCATCGACGACCCGGCGCTGGAGATCACGGCCGAAACGCTGCTGTTCATGCGCGGCGCGGGGCCGATCGGCTTCCCCGGCGCGGCCGAAGTGGTGAACATGCGGGCGCCCGCCTATCTGATCCGCGCAGGCGTGCATGCGCTGCCCTGCATCGGCGACGGGCGGCAATCCGGCACCTCGGGCTCGCCCTCGATCCTCAATGCCTCGCCCGAGGCGGCGGCGGGCGGCAACCTGGCGCTGCTGCGCACCGGCGACCGGGTGCGGATCGACCTGGGGCGCGGCACAGCGGACATGCTGGTGGACGAAGCGGAGCTGCGGGCGCGGCGCGCGGCGCTGGACGCCGCCGGGGGCTATGCCGTGCCGCCGTCGCAGACGCCCTGGCAGGAAATCCAGCGCAGGCTGGTGGGGCAGCTGGAAACCGGCGCGATCCTTGAGGGGGCGGAGCGCTACCAGCGCATTGTCTCTACCCGGGGACTTCCGCGCGACAACCACTGACGGCGGCTGGACTGCCGCAAAGGGAAAGGGCCGGCGCCCTGCGGCGCCGGCCCTCCCTTCCCTCCCCGGAAACGCGTGTCAGGCGAACTGGTTCATCGTGTTGTGGGCGCCGCCGGCCTTCAGCGCGGCTTCGCCGGCGAAATATTCCTTGTGGTCGTCGCCGATGTCCGAGCCGGACATGTTCTGGTGCTTCACGCAGGCGATGCCCTGGCGGATTTCCGCGCGCTGGACGTTCTTCACATAGCCCAGCATGCCCTGCTCGCCGAAATATTCGCGGGCGAGATTGTCGGTGGAGAGCGCCGCCGTGTGATAGGTGGGCAGCGTGATCAGGTGATGGAAGATGCCGGCGCGGGCGGCGGCATCGCGCTGGAAGGTGCGGATGCGCTCGTCGGCTTCGGCGGCGAGATCCGTCTGGTCATAGATCACGCTCATCAGGTTGGCGCGATCAAAGGCCGAGACGTCCTTGCCGGCCTGCTTCCAGGCGTCGAACACCTGCTGGCGGAAGTTCAGCGTCCAGTTGAAGCTGGGCGAGTTGTTGTAGACCAGCTTGGCGTTGGGGATCACTTCGCGGATCTTGTCCACCATCGAGGCGATCTGCTCGATGTGGGGCTTTTCCGTTTCGATCCACAGCAGGTCCGCGCCGTTCTGCAGGCTGGTGATGCAATCCAGCACGCAGCGATCCGCCCCGGTGCCCTCGCGGAACTGGAACAGGTTGGAGGGCAGCCGCTTCGGGCGCAGCAGCTTGCCGTTGCGGTTCAGCACCACGTCGCCGTTGCGGGCGGTCGCGGGATCGATTTCCTCGCAGTCGAGGAAGCTGTTGTACTGGTCGCCGATGTCGCCCGGCTCCTTGGAATAGGCGATCTGCTTCGTCAGGCCCGCGCCCAGCGAATCGGTGCGGGTGACGATGACGCCGTCGTCGATGCCCAGTTCCATGAAGGCGTAGCGGCAGGCGCGGACCTTCGCCAGGAAGTCCTCGTGCGGGACGGTGACCTTGCCGTCCTGGTGGCCGCACTGCTTCTCGTCGGACACCTGGTTCTCGATCTGCAGGGCGCAGGCGCCGGCCTCGATCATCTTCTTCGCCAGCAGGTAGGTGGCCTCGGCGTTGCCGAACCCGGCGTCGATGTCGGCGATGATCGGCACGACATGCGTTTCATACTTGTCGATCGCGTCGATCAGCACCTTTTCCTTCGCCGTGTCGCCGGCGGCGCGGGCGGCATCCAGATCGCGGAACATCATGCCCAGTTCGCGGGCGTCGGCCTGCTTCAGGAAGGTGTAGAGTTCCTCGATCAGCGCGGGCACGCTGGTCTTTTCATGCATGGACTGATCCGGCAGCGGGCCGAAATCGGAGCGGAGCGCGGCGACCATCCAGCCCGAGAGATAGAGGTAGCGACGCTTCGTGCTGCCGAAATGCTTCTTGATGGCGATCAGCTTCTGCTGGCCGATGAAGCCGTGCCAGCAGCCCAGCGACTGGGTGTATTGGGCCGGATCGGCATCATAGGCGGCCATGTCGGCGCGCATCACGGCGGCGGTGTGGCGCGCGATGTCCAGGCCGGAGTTGAAGCGGTTCTGCAGCTGCATGCGGGCAACGGCTTCGGCGCTGATGCCATCCCAGGTGCCGCCCTTGGAGGCGATCAGCTTCTGCGCATCGGCGATGGCTTGCGAATAGGTCTTCATCGAAGGGCTCCTTGCGGGCGAAAACTTGGATGCGCCTTCCTACGGCAGCGCCGGGCGGCGGCTGAACGGCTGTTTCGTTCAGCTGTAAGACTTTACAAATCTGGCGTGTAATGTTGTAAGGAAATGCACCATGGCGCAGGACAGCAGATATATCGGCCCCCGCCTGCGGCGCCTGCGGCGCGACCTGGGGCTGACGCAGGCCAATATGGCGGCCGACCTCGACATCTCCCCCTCTTATGTGGCGCTGCTGGAGCGGAACCAGCGGCCGCTGACGGCCGACCTGCTGATCCGGCTGGCCCAGACCTATCAGCTGGATATCGCCCGGCTGGCGGGCGACGGCGGCGTCGAGCAGCAGGGTCGGCTTACGGCGGTGCTGAAGGACCCGATCTTTGCCGATATCGACCTGCCGCCGCTGGAGGCGGCGGATGTCGCCGCCAATTATCCGGGGTTCGCCGAGGCGCTGCTGAGGCTGCACACCGCCTGGCGCGAGGAGCAGCTGGCGCTGGCTGACCGCACCGCCGAGCGGGAGGGCGCCGTCCGTGATGGCGCGGCGGGCGACCTGCCTGATCCTGTCGCCGAATCCCGCCGCTTCCTCGCCGCCCGGCGCAACTGCTTCCCGGCGCTGGACGACGCCGCCGAGCGGAGGGCCGCGACCATCGCCCAGGCCGAGGGGCTGGACGGCTATCTGCGGGCGCGCCACGGGCTGCGCGTGCGGCGGCTGCCCGCCGACGTGATGATGGGGGCGATCCGCCGCCTGAACCATCATGGCCGCGAAGTGCAGCTGGACGACCAGCTGGACAGCGCCAGCCGCAATTTCCAGCTCGCCCTGCAGCTGGCCTATCTGGAGCTGAGGTCCGACATCGAGGCGCAGCTGAAGGAGGGGCATTTCAGCAGCGACAACGGCCGCCGGCTGACGCACCGCGCGCTCGCCAGCTATGCGGCGGCCGCCATCCAGATGCCCTACACCGCATTCGCCCGCGCGGCCGACCAGCGGCAGTATGACGTGGAGGCGCTGGGGCGGCAGTTCGGCGCCAGCTTCGAGCAGGCCGCCCACCGGCTGACCACGCTGCAGAAGCCGGGGCATGAACGGGTACCCTTCTTCTTCCTGCGGGTCGATCCGGCGGGCAATGTCTCGAAGCGGCTGGACGGCGCGGGCTTTCCCTTTGCCCGCCACGGCGGCGGCTGCCCGTTGTGGACGGTGCATCAGGTGTTCCGGATGCCGCGCCAGATCGTCACCCAGTGGATCGAACTGCCGGATGGCCAGCGCTTCTTTTCCATCGCCCGCACGGTGACACAGGGGATCGGCGGCTTCGGAACGCCGCGCGCCGAGCGGGCCATCGCGCTGGTCTGCGCGGAGGAGCATGCCGACCGGCTGATCTATACCCGCGTGCCGAACGCCCCCGGCCCGGCCAGCGCCACGCCCATCGGCATCAGCTGCCGCCTGTGCCACCGGGCGGACTGCACTTCGCGCGCGGCCCCGCCCATCGGCCGCGACGTGCTGCCGGACGATTACCGGCGCACCAGCGCCCCCTTCGGCTTTTCGGACAGCTGATGCCTTGTCGGCCGGTTTCGGCATTGGCCATGAAGATTGTTGCGGCCGGCCGTTGCCGCGCACCTTTTCCGGCACCGGCCGATCGGCTAGGCCGGGGGCGATGATCTACGCCGCTTCCCTCGCCGCGATCCTGCTGCTGACGGGCCTTGCCTGGCTGATGGGCTTCCGCAGCCGGCCCCGGCTGGGCGAGGCGGAGGCTGTGGCCGAGGCGGAAGGCCGGCTGGCGGGGTTCCGCGCGGCCGAGGTGGCGCTGGCGACAGGGGGCAAAGGCGCGGTTCTGCGCGGGATGGACGGCAGCATCGGCCTGCTGCTGCCGCTGGCGGACGGATGGATCGCCCGGCGTTTGCCGCCGTCGGCGCTTGGCTGGACCGGCGGCGCCCTGGTGGCGCGGCTGGACGAGCCGATGTTGCGCCAGGCGACGCTGAGCCTGCCCGCCCGGCCGACGTGGCTGACGGCATGACCCTGCCCGATCCCGTTCAGCTGGCGATCCCGGCGTTTGTCGGCCTCATCATCCTGGAAATGCTGCTGACCCGTCTGCGCGGCGTGGGCCGCTATGACTGGCGCGATACGGGCGCCTCGCTGTTCCTGGGGTTCGGCAGCACCGTTGCGGGCGCGCTGACGGCGGGCGCGGTACTGGCGATGTCCCTGTGGGTCTATTCCTGGCGGCTGTTCGAGATTCCGTTCAGCTGGTGGGCCTTCCTGCTGTGCTTCGTGCTGGATGACCTGGCCTATTATGTGTTCCACCGCAGCGCCCACCGGGTGCGCTGGTTCTGGGCCAGCCATGTGATCCACCATTCGTCGCAGCACTATAATCTGTCGACGGCGCTGCGGCAGACCTGGACGGGCTTCTTCAGCCTGGGCTTCATCTTCCGCCTGCCGCTGTTCCTGATCGGCTTTCCGCCTGCGATGGTGTTCTTCTGCGCGGGGCTGAACCTTGTCTATCAGTTCTGGATCCATACCGAGCAGGTGAACCGCCTGCCCCGCTGGTTCGAGGCGGTGATGAACACGCCGTCGCACCACCGGGTGCATCATGCGGTGAACCCGCGCTACCTCGATCGCAACTATGCCGGCGTGTTCATCATCTGGGACCGGCTGTTCGGCACCTTCGAGCCGGAGCGGGACGACGACCGGCCGCGTTATGGCATCGTGAAGGCGCTGCCCACGCTGAACCCCTTGTGGGCCGCCATCCATGAATGGGTGGCGATCGGCCGCGATGCGGTGCAGAGCCGGTCTGCCGGGGAACTGGCGGGGCGGCTGTTCGGCCCGCCCGGCTGGCAGCCCGGCGGCACGGGCGAGACATCAGAAACAATCCGGGCGCGATGGGAAGCCGCGTCCACACGTCGGGAGGCCTGAATGGCACGGAAATTCCTGTGGGTTATCGCGATCCTGACGGGCTTGGTGATCCTGGCCGCGATCATCTGGCGGCTGTTCGCGGCGGATCTGATCCGCATGGCCTTCGTGCCGGGCGGCAGCTATGCCGAATCGGCCGCCCCGCCCGCGCCGGACTATGCGGCAAAGGCAAGTTGGGTGGCCCGGCCCGACATCGCGGACAATCCCGCGCTGTGGACGCCCGAGGGCTATTCCCCCGCGCCGAAGCCGGCGGCTGCCGTGTTCTTCGTGAGCCCCACCGCCTTCCTCAGCCGCAGCCGCTGGAATGCGCCGCTGGACGATCTGGAAACCAACGACCGGCTGGACCGCTTCACGCGCGGACAGGCGACGGTGTTCAACGGTGTCGCCGATGTGTGGGTGCCGCGCTACCGGCAGGCGACCTTCGGCAGCTTCCTGAAGCCGGGGCCGGATGCGGCAAAGGCGCTGGCGCTGGCCTATTCCGATGTGGAGCGCGCGTTCGACGCCTTCCTGGCGGCGCAGCCGGCCGACAGGCCGATCTTCATCGCCGGGCACAGCCAGGGCGCGCTGCACATCCTGCACCTGCTGAAGGCGCGAAAGGCCGCGCTGAACGGTCGGCTGGTGGCGGCCTATGTGGTGGGCTGGCCGGTGGCCCTGCCGGAAGATCTGCCCGCGATCGGCCTGCCGGCCTGCACGCAGGCGGAACAGGCCGGCTGCGTGGCGAGCTGGCAGAGCTATGCCGCCGACGGCGATCTGGCGGAGGCGCTGACGGGCTTTACGCCGATCCCGGATGTGTCGGGCAAGCCGCTGGGCGCGCGCGCCATGCTGTGCGTGAATCCCCTGACGGGCGATGGCGCCGCGGCGGGGCCGGACCGAAACGCCGGAATGCTGGTGGACGAGGCGCTGCGCCCGCGCGCGGTGGGCGCCGCCTGTGATGCCCGCGGGCTGCTGCTGATCAATCCGGCGCCGTCCGACATCGGGCCGTTCGTGCTGCCGGGCGGCAACTTCCATGTCTATGATTTCGGGTTGTTCTGGGCGAACATCCGCGCCGGGATCGAGGCGCGGCTGTCGGCCCATGCGGCGCGCAAGCTGGGCGGGGCCGTGGACGCCGCTGCCTGACATGATCACCACCGACGCCGCCGCCTTCGCCGCCGCGCTGCCGGATATGGGGCGGCTGTTGGGGCTGGACATCGGCACCCGCACCATCGGGCTGGCGACGGCGAGCGCCGACTGGCGCTTTGCCACGGCGCGCGAGACGCTGAAGCGCAGCAAGCCCGCCGCCGACATGGAGGCGCTGAAGGCGCTGGCCCTGAAGGAGGAAATCCGGGGGCTGGTGATCGGCCTGCCTTTGAACATGGACGGCAGCGACAGCGAGCGGACGCAATCGGTGCGGGCGCAGGCGCGCAACCTTTCAAAGGCAGTCGGGCTGCCCATCCTGATGTGGGACGAGCGCTGGTCGACCGCCGCCGTGGAGCGGGCGCTGATCGCGCAGGACGTCAGCCGGGCGAAGCGCGCCGAACGGGTCGACGCGCTGGCGGCGGCACATATCCTGGATGGGGCGCTCGCCCGGCTTGCCGCGCTTGGAAATGCGCCTTAAGGCCCTTGGGTCGTGAGCATCCCGGCCGGCGCCCATCCCTTTCCGCACCCGCACCTCCTCGCGATCGAGGGGTTGCAGCCGTGGGAAATCCTGTTCCTGCTGGACGAGGCCGAGACATGGGCCGAAGCCGGCCGCGCGTCGCGCCAGCATGACGACCGGCTGCGCGGGCTGACGCAGATCAACGCCTTCTTCGAGAACAGCACCCGCACGCTTCTGAGCTTCGAGATCGCGGGCAAGCGGCTGGGCGCGGACGTGGTGAACCTGGCGGCGGGCCAGTCCAGCCTGAAGAAGGGCGAGACGCTGCTGGATACGGCGCTGACGCTGAACGCGATGCGGCCGGACGTGATCGTGATCCGCCATGAAAGCTCGGGCGCGGTGGGCCTGATCGCGGAAAAGGTGGACTGCCCCGTGCTGAACGCGGGCGACGGGCGGCATGAACACCCCACCCAGGCGCTGCTGGACGCGCTGACGATCCGCCGCCGGAAGGGCCGGATCGAGGGGCTGACCGTCGCCATCTGCGGCGACATCCTGCACAGCCGCGTGGCGCGGTCCAACTTTCACCTGTTGTCTGCGCTGGGGGCCGAGGTGCGCGCCGTGGCGCCGCCGACGCTGATGCCGACGGACGTGGAGCGGCTGGGTGCACGCGCCTTCACCGACATGGAGTCCGGCCTGAAGGGCGCGGATGTGGTGATGATGCTGCGGCTGCAGCTGGAACGGATGGATGGGGCCTATGTGCCGTCCACCCGCGAATATTTCCGCACCTTCGGGCTGACGCGCCAGCGGCTGGCGGCAGCCGGCGACGATGTCCTTGTGATGCACCCCGGCCCGATGAACCGGGGTGTGGAGATCGAATCGGCGGTGGCCGACGACATCCAGAGATCCGCGATCAGCGAGCAGGTGGAAATGGGCGTCGCCGTGCGCATGGCGTGCCTGGACGTGCTGACGCGCAGCCGGCGGGGGGCCTGGTGATGCAGCCGATCCTGATCCGCGACGCCCGGCTGATCGATCCGCTGGCCGGAACAGACGTGCGCGGCGACCTGCTGGTCGTGGACCGGCAGATCGCGGCGGTGGGGCCTGGGCTGACCGCGCCCGATGGAGCCATGATCGTGGCGGCGGCGGGCCTGCCGCTGGCCCCCGGCCTGATCGACGCGGGCGTGTTCCGCACCGATGTGGACGCATCGGTGGCGGGGGGCATCACCAGCGTTCTGCTGATGCCGGACCAGTCGCCGCCGCTGGATGATCCGGCCCTGATCGAGCGGGCGGAGCGGCTGGGCAAGCCCCGCCTGTGGGTGCGGCCGCTGGCGGCGGCCACGCGCGGGCTGAACGGCCGGGAGCTGGCCGAACTGGCGCTGATGAAGGAGGCCGGCGCCGTCGCCGTGGCGACCGGGCGGCAGGCGATCGCGGACGCGCAGGTGATGCTGCGGCTGCTGCGCTATGCGACCGGGCTGGGGCTGGTGGTGATCGCGCATGCCGAATGCCCCTTCCTGACGGCAGGTGCCGCCGCGACCGACAGCGAGATGGCGACGCGGCTGGGCCTTCCCGCCGCGCCCGCCGCTGCGGAGGCGATCCAGATCGCGCGCGACCTGCGGCTGGCGCGGGAAGCCGGCGCGGCGCTGCATTTCGCCTGCGTCAGCACGGCCGAGGGCATCGCGCTGATCCGCGCCGCCCGCGCCGGGGGGCAGGATGTGACGGCCGGCACCGCGCCCGCCTACGCCCTGCTGTCGGACACGGCGCTGGCCGGTTATCGCAGCTTTGCCCGCCTCTCTCCGCCGTTGCGGCTGGAGGCTGACCGGCTGGCGGTGCGCGCGGCGCTGGCCGACGGCACGATCAGCGTGCTGACATCCCGCCACGACCCGCGCACGCAGGAAGAAAAGCGCCTGCCCTTCGCGGACGCCGCCCCCGGCGCTGCCGGCGCGGCGACCCTGCTGTCTTTGGGGCTGACCCTTGTGCATGACGGGCTGATGGGCCTGCCGCAGCTGATGGCGCTGCTGTCCGCCAGCCCGGCGCGGCGCTTTGGCCTGCCGGGCGGAACGCTGGCGGTGGGGGCGCCCGCCGACCTGCTGCTGTTCGATCCCGGTGCGCCCTGGCGGATCGACGCCGATTCCCTGCCGGGCCGGGCGGGCAACACCCCGTTCGACGGCCTGCCGGTGCAGGGGCGGCTGCGGCTGCTGCTGAAGGGCGGGGAGCGGCTGGCATGATCCGTGGTGCCGCGTTGCTGCTGCTGGCCCTGCTGCCCGCCGCCGCGCTGGCCAGCGTGGACGAGGGCGTGGCGAAGTGGCGCGCGGGCGACTGGGATGGCGCCGTCGCCCAATGGGTGACACCGGCCGCGCGCGGCGACGCCGATGCGCTT
>NZ_JAYRCW010000062.1:0-16158 GCF_041909755.1 Sandaracinobacter sp. | reverse complement strand
CCTGGGCATCTTCTGGGCGACGGCCTTCGCGACCTGCCTGATTTCCCGCACGCCGAGCGCATCTTTCGTGATGCTGGTGGAATGGTTCCTGCTGTGGAACATGCCGTTCCTGGTGGCGTGCCTGGTGTTCCGCGAGCAGGAGGCCTTTCCGCGCTTCGTGAAGGCGCTGATCTGGGCGACGGCCTTCATCTTCGTGCTGACCATCTTCGAATATATCCAGCGCAAGCCGATCTGGTTCGGCTACATCCCTTCGTTCATGAAGATCGACGGGCCGCTCTATCATGCGATCATGCAGGAGCAGGTGCGGATCGGCGACAACCGCTATCGGGCGCGCGGCGTGTTCGCGGTGCACCTCTATTTCGCGCAATATATCCTGCTGGTGACGCCCTTCATCCTGCACCGGGCGATCGAATCGAGCGGGTGGCAGCGCTTCTGGGCGTGGGCCCTGCTGGCCTTCACGCTGCTGATCATCTGGATGACCAACACGCGCACGGGCATGTCCGGCTTCATCCTGGTGTGCGCGGGGATGGTGGGGCTGTATGCCCTTCGCCGGTTCCTGAACCCCACGAACAAGGGCGACATGGTGGCGCCGGGGATCTTCCTGGCGGCCCCTGTGGGGATGATGGCCTTCGGCGTGCTGGTGGCGCTGAGCCCCCGCCTGCAGACCATGACCATCGGGGGCGCGCAGACCCGGTCGAGCGACCTTGGCCGCGACATGCAGTGGATCAAGGGAACGGCCGCGCTGAAGGCGAACCCCTTCGGCTATGGCGGCGGCAATTCCGGGCCGCTGGCGGGCCGGATGGCCGGCGACCGCTATATCATCGACAGCCTGTGGCTGAACTTCATGCTGGACTTCGGCGTGATCGCCTTCGGCGCCTTCATGCTGTTCATGCTGGTGACCGTTTATTACGGGGTGCGGATGTACCTGACCGCCACCGACCAGACGACGAAGCTGATGGGGCCGGCGGCCGTGGCCGTGGGCGGGTTCATCCTGACGACCTACACCATCAGCTTTGCCGGCAACCTGCCGCTGCTGATGATCATCGTGGGCGGCATCTATGCCTTCCGCCAGCACCAGCTGCGGACTGCTGCGCAGGCAGCGCCGGTGAAGCCTGTGCGCCTGTCGCAACTGCTGCCGCGCAGTCGCCCCGCCTGACGCCGTGCGTCTGCACCATTTCCACGATCCCGAAGGCAATTTCGGGGACGATCTGAACCATTGGCTGTGGGATGCGCTGCTGCCCGGCTGGCGGGCGGCCTGGCCCGACACCTGGCTGGTGGGCGTGGGAACGCTGATCAACGACAAGATGCCCGCAGGCGCGCCCAAGATGGTGATGGGATCGGGCGTGGGCTATGGCGAACTGCCGTCGCCCGGCCTGCTGGCGGAGTGCCGGTTCGTGAGCGTTCGCGGGCCGCGATCGGCGGCCGCGCTGGAGATCGAGCCGGAGCTGGGCATCCTGGACCCGGCGGCGCTGATCCCGCTGCTGCCCGATTTCGCGGACATCGGGCGGCATGGGGAAATCCTGTTCATCCCGCATCACCGCTCTGTTCACCGGCAGGACTGGCCGGCGTTGTGCGCACGGGCGGGGCTGTCCTATCTGTCGCCCTGCGGCGAGGCGAAGGCGGTGATCCGCCGGATCGCGGGCGCGAAGCTGGTGGTGACGGAAAGCATGCATGGCGCGATCCTGGCCGATGCCTTCGGCGTGCCCTGGCACGCAGTGTCGATCAACGCGCAGTTCAACGGCTGGAAATGGGCCGACTGGGGCGAAAGCCTGGGGGTGGCGGTGACCATCCACCCGCTCGCCTCTGCGCTGGAGCCGCTGATCCGGCGGTTGAAGCCGGCGCCGAAGCGCGTGGCGGCCTCTGGCGGGGGCGGCGATGGCGGGCGCGGCACGGCAGGGCGGCCGGGAACGAGCTGGAAGGGGCGGCTGCGGCTGGCGCTGGAGCGTCTGTCTGTCGAGCCGAAGATCCGGGCGCTGGCGGCACGGCCGGGGCAGCTGAGCGACCGGGCGCGGCTGGCGGATGCGCAGACGCGGCTGCAGGCGCGGCTGGCCGGGATTTCAGCGGAAATGGCGGAAAACGCCGCCGTTTAGCGTTGTCGGGCGCGGGGCCTAAGGTAGGCCGAATTCCGCGCGTTCCAGTTTTCCATAGCGGCGCAGCAGCTGGATGTTGCGAAGCGCCCGGCGCGGGTTGCGGATCATGCCGCCGTTCGCGAGATGGGCGCGGAGCATGTTCTGCGAGCGGCTGTGGGCGTTGGCATGGCCGACGCGATAGACGGCGCCGGGATAGGGAAGCGGGGTGAAGACCTGCCCCTGCTGTTCCAGCGCGGCCTTCACCTGCACATGGCTGCCCATCATCGTCTTCACATATTCGGGCGAGGCGGATTCCACCGAAGACGGCAGGTCGAGCGCGGCGATGGGCAGGATGGCCGATGTGCCGCACAGGTTGCTGAAATCATGGTTCGTCATCAGCATGCGGCTGCCGGGTGTCCAGACGAAGCCCTCGTCGAAGCGGAAGGCGGTGTCGGGCGCGGCTTCGGCCACGGTGCCGGCAAGGCGGTTGCTGACGAAATCATCATCGTCCACCACCATCACATGGCTGGTGGGCCCGGCGGCGAGCAGGGCGGCGAGGACGCGGCGGCCCTTGTCGAAGCGGACGGCTTCGTGGAAGTGGCTGCGGCTCTGCCCGTCTGGCGAATAGTTCGGGTTCGGGGGGAAACGGACGCGGACATCATGGATGCCGGGCGGCAGCGGGGGCAGGTCCGCCCCTTCCTGCACGGCGACATAGCCGCGCCACGACGGGTGCAGCTGCCCCGCGACGGAGGCGAAGGTCTGCGCGATATTCTCCTGAAGGTCGCGCCAGCTGGCGGCGTTGTCCGGATGACGGACGGGAATCACGAAGGTGAGCGCCACCGGGGCCCTGCAGTCGGTTCCGATGGGTTTCGGCTTCATCGGCGGCGGACCCGTTGCAGGAGGGAGAGGCTGTCGCGCCGGTCGAGGAGGGCGATGAGGCCGGCATAGACGAGGACGCCGGCGGGGATGCCCGCGAACAGGCGCACGAGGCTGTTGAGGCCCCGAAGTTCCAGCCAGCCATCCAGCGTGGCGACGGCCAGGCCCATGAGGGCGGCGGCGAGCGCCGGGCGCCAGATGGCGGCGGGAATGCGGGCATAGCCGAGACCGAGCAGCCGGCTGAGGAACCAGCAGTTGAGCGGAATCTGGATGCAGACCGCCGCGGCCTTGGCCCATACGGCCGCCATCAGGCCGTGGCTGGCGGCGAACCAGAGGAAACCGATGTTGATCACCGCGCAGAACAGGCTCCACCGGAACTGGAAGCTGGCCTTGCCATGGGCGGAATAGAGGGCGGCGTTCAGCTCGCTGATGGTGCCGATGAGCGCGACGACCGACAGGACGCCCAGCACCTGCGCCACCATGGACCAGCCCTCGCCCAGCAGGATGCGGACGATGGGGGTGGCGAGCGCCCAGATGCCGAAGGTGACCGGGGCCATCACCAGGAAGGTGGCGTGAAGCGTGGTGAGATAGCCGCCGGCGACGCGTTCCGGTTCGGACTGGATCGACGACATGATCGGGAAGGTGGTGCGGCGGATCGCCTGCGTGATGGTGCGCTGCGGCGAGATCAGGATCTGCTGCGCGAGCGTGAGATAGCCGAGATCGGCGGCGGACAGCTTCTTCCCGACGATCGGCCTGTCTGCGTAGCCGGAGACGATGCCGACGGCACCGGCCAGCGTGACATAGCTGCCGTAGCCGATGAGCGGTTTCAGCGCGTCCCATGAGAAGGCGAGGCGGGGGCGCCATTTCGCGGAGGCGAAATAGACGGCGAAGATCACGAAGGTGATGGCATATTGCTGGGCGAGCAGCGCGAATACCGAGGCGCCGGCGGCCGCCAGCGCGACCGCGACGACGGCGCCGACGAGGCCCGCCATCAGTTCCGCCGAGGCGAGGCGCTGGAACTTGAACTCCCGCTCGAGGATGGAGTTGGGGACGCCCTGTGCCGCGATCAGCAGGAAGAGCGGGGCGATCGCCTGCACATAGGGCGCGAGCTTCGGCTCGTCGAAAAGGCCGGCGATCGGGTTCGCGAGGGCAAAGACGAGGAGCGCGGCTGCGATCCCCAGCGCGACGGAGGCCCAGAAGACGCTGTCGAGCTCGATGTCGCTGACGTCCTTGCGCTGCACCAGTGCGACGCGGAGGCCGAAATCGGCGAACACCTGGATGAAGTTGATGAGGAAGAAGATCAGCGCGAAGAGGCCGAATTCGGCGGGCCCGAGGAAGCGGGACAGCAGGCTGATGGTGCCGATGCCGATGAGCGCCCGCAGCCCCCGCGACAGCGCGGCGGCCCCCGACCCCATCAGGGCGGCGCGCGCGAGGCCCGGCTTTTGCGGGCCCGGCGAGAGAGGGGGGGATGCCATGTTCATCTGATCCCGGTTGCTTTGCCCCGCTTTTGCTGCACCTGCGATATGGCCTACATGACGGCCTTCCGGGCGGGGCTCAAGCGAAACCATGCTTAAGGGGCGGGGGGAAGCTCTGCGCCGCAGACGAGGCGGGCGCCCTGCCCGGCCTTTCCGGCGGGCGAGGCGGGGTTGACGAGGAAGGCTTCCGGCGGGGGGTTGGGGCCCGTGGGCGGGTTCAGGAAGATCTTCTTCAGCGGCACGCCCTTGCCGCCGCGCACCTGCGCCGTGAGGTTGTTGCCGGCTTCGATCGGCAGTTCTGGCGGGATGGTGAAGGAGGAGGCGATGTTGCCGACGATGCGGCCGCTGGAATTGGTGCCGACGATGCGGATCTTGGGGACGAGGGCCGCGGAATCGCGGCCGTCCGCCGAACGGACGGGGGCGGGCAGGGTTTCGGTGTGATCCGACCCGATCACGGTGTTGCGTTCGACCACGGTGTTTTCCGCGCCGCCGAGCGAGATGCCGTGCAGCGCCGAACCATAGTAGATGTTGTCGCGGATGGTGGTGTTCCGCATGCGGAACTTCGGATCCTTTTCGGCGGACTGGGTGCCGCCGCCGAAGATGCCATGGACGGCGCGCGGGCCGCCGAGGCTGAAGAAATTGCCTTCGATCAAAGTGTTGTTCGCGGACCCGTCGTTGTTCTGCCAGAATTGCAGGGCATCCGGATGTTCCTTTTTCGCGTAGTTGGGCTGGAAGTGGGAAAAGCGGTTGCAGCGGATGACGCCGCCATCCACCGCGACCCAGTTCATACCTTCGCGGATGTAGGCGAAGCTGTTGCCGGTGACGCGGATGTCGCGGCTGCTGCCCGCCGAGATCGCCACCTTCACCTCGCGGAAGCGGTTGTTGCGGATATCCACCTTGTCGGCGTTGCGCAGGCCGATGCCGATGCCGCCGTCGTCCCAGGCATCGTTGTTCATCACCTGGCCGCGGATCAGGCTGTCGCTGACGCGGATGTTGCCGCTGTTCTCGATGCGGAGGACTCGGCCGCGTTCATCGAAGCCGCCGCCGATTTCCAGCCCCTCGAGCGCCCAGCCGGCCGAGCCCATGACCTGCACGAAGGCGATCACCGCGCCCTTGCCGGAGAGGACGGCGGGCTCGCCCGCCAGCTTGCGGCCGGTGATGCGCAGCGCCTGGTAGCTGCCGGGGGTAAGGACGATCCTGTCCCCGCCTTTCGCCGCGGCGACGGCGCTGGCGAGCTGGGCATCCGTTGCCACATTGTAGGTGCGGGCGGCGGCGGCGGTGCAGCCGGCGGCGAAGGACAGTGCGACGGCGAGGGCGAGGCGGGTGGCGGATCCGGGCACGGGGACTCCTTTCATGGATGCGGCCTAGCGCTGGATGCCGAGCGCATTGAGGAGCGACAGCAGGCGGGTGCGGGGGCCGAAGGGATCGAGCGACACGGCTTCGCGGAAATAGGGCGCGGCGCGCCTGTGCTGGCCCATCTGCCGGAGGTTGCCGGCGATGCGGTGCAGATGGGTGAGCAGCGCCTGCGGGTGCGCCTGGAACAGGGGGCGGTGCTTTTCGAGGACGGCGATCCAGCTGTCGATGCGCTTGGCGCGATCGCGGGTGATGCTGTTGGCCGTAAAGCGCTGGATCACCAGCGGTTCGTCGGTGAAGGCGATTGCGCCGCGCGCGGCGAGGCGGATGGCGATGTCCCAGTCGACGAGGGATTTGAGCCCGGTGTCGAACAGGCCGACCTCGTGCAGGATGGATCGCCGGGCAATCAGCGTCTGCGTGCTGATCGGGTTTGTCGCCATCAGGGTGGGGAGGATGTGGCCCGAAACGGCGCGGACGGCGGGATCGGGGTGGTAAGCGATCTTCAGCCGGCCGCCGGGGCCTGCGGCGGGATCATCTGGCGTGCCGGTGATGAGGAGGCCGCAATAGAGGGCGACGGGATCTTCCGTGGCGGCGGCAAGGGTGGCGAGCTGGCGTTCGAGCTTGCGCGGCAGCCATTCGTCGTCTGAATCCTGGAAGGCGACCCAATCGCCCCTGGCTTCGCGGATGCCGCTGTTGCGGGCGGCCGAAATGCCGCCGTTGGGCTGGCGGACGAGGCGGATGCGCGGATCCGCCATCGCTTCGACGCGGGCAGCGGTGGCATCGGCCGAGCCGTCGTCGACGACGATCACTTCGAGGGGCGGAACCGTCTGTCCCAGCACGCTCAGGATCGCGGTTTCGATCGTGGCTTCCCGGTTATAGGCCGGGATCACGACGGAAATCGACGCTGCTGCTGCCATGCCCTTGCTGCCCCTGCTGCCGGCTGACGGTGATAGGCGACAGCGCCGCGCCTGTCATGCCCGGCGCGACGGGGTGTTGATACAGATTGTTGAATCGGGGGCGGCTGCGCCTTGATCGGGCGGTTGCGAGGCGGCATGGATGGGATGTCCAAGGACAGGCCGGGGGGATTATCCATGAGTTCAGCGCCTCGGCTTGCACTGGGCCCCGGCGCCGTCCGCCTGATCCTGGCGCTGATGGTGTTCGTGAGCCATGTGAGCGTGTGGAAGATCGGGACTGCGGCCGTGGTGCTGTTCCTGATGCTGAGCGGATACTGGGTTTCGCGCATCTATCTGCAGGGCAAATATGACGGCGTCGGCCAGTATCTGGCGGGGCGGGTGCTGCGCCTGTGGCCGCTGGTGATCGTGGCGGCGCTGATGGCCTGGGGAATCCAGATGGCCGTGCGCGGCTATCCGATGGGCAACCTTGCCTCCACCATCTTCTTCCTGGGGATCGCGTCGCGCGGGGACGATGTGGTGGGCACGGTGTGGTCGCTGGACATCGAGTTGCAGTTCTACCTGCTGCTGCCGCTGGTGATGGCGGGGCTGGCGGCGGCCGGGCGGCGTTGGCGGCTGGCGCTGGCGCTGGGCGCGATCCTGGCCCTGCTGGCGGGCATCTGGCTGGGGCGGGCGGGCTGGCTGACGGCGCTGATCTTCGCGCCGGCGTTCGCGACCGGCATCTGGATGGAGCGGAGCCAGTGGGCCCCGCGGCGCGGGCCGGCGATGCTGTCGCTGGGGGCCTTCCTGGTGGCGCTGGGCCTGTATGCGCGGCTGGCGCCGCCGGATGTCGAGGCGCTGATGGCGCTGGGGATCGACCATTTCAGCCTGGCCACGTTGCTGGTGGCGGTGCTGGCGGTGCCGTTCGTCGCCTGGAATGTGCATCAGCCTTCGGGGCCGGGGGATCGCTGGCTGGGCGACCTGTCCTACCCCTTCTATCTGCTGCACTTCCCGCTGATCTGGGGGCTGACCCAGCTGATGGGCGACACCGGCCTGATGAAGATCGTGGCGCTTGCGGTTTCGCTGGCGTTGACGGTGGCGGTGAACCTGTGGATCGACCGGCCGATCGAGGCGTGGCGGCGGCGGCGGTTGCAGGCGCGGCGGGCGGGGGCCGCCTGAGGGGTCAGGCCCCCTGAGCGGTCAGACCCCGGTCCAGCCCCGGTACCAGTTGACGAAGTTCGGCACGCCGACGTCGATCGGGGTCGTGGGGGCGAACCCATGATCCTTCGCGATGGCCGAGATGTCGGCATAGGTATCGGGCACGTCGCCGGGCTGCATCGGCTGCGGATCGAGCCGGAGCGGCTTGCCGCAGGCCTGCTCGATGACCGCGACGAGGCGGGCAAGATCCTCCGAGCGGTGGTTGCCGATGTTGTAGATCGCGTGGGGAGAGACACTGCCGCCCGGCTTCGGCGCAGCATCGTCCGCCGGGGGGCGGTCTGCGCAGGCGAGGACGCCGGCCACGATATCGTCGATATAGGTGAAATCGCGCCGCATCCGCCCGCCGTTGTTGTAGGGAACGGCTTCGCCCCTGAGGCAGGCCTCGGTGAATTTCCACACGGCCATGTCGGGCCGGCCCCAGGGGCCATAGACGGTGAAGAAGCGCAGGCCCGTGAGCGGGAGGCGATAGAGATGGGCGTAGGTTTCGCTCATCAGCTCGTTCGCCTTCTTGGTGGCGGCATAGAGCGAGATGGGCTGATCGGCCCGGTCCTCCACCGCGAAGGGCAGCCGGGTGTTGGCGCCATAGACGGACGAGGAGGAGGCATAGACCATCGGCACCTGCCGGTGGCGGGCCAGTTCCAGCATGGCGAGATGGCCGGTGAGGTTGGACCGGCCGTAATCGAGCGGGTGATCGATGGACCAGCGCACGCCGGGCTGGGCGCCGAGGTGGATGATGCGGTCGATCCGGTGGGGGGCGAGCGCGGCCTCCAGCCCCGGGGCGTCGGCGAAATCCTGCCGCAGCAGGGTGAAGCCGGGGCCTTCGAGCGAGGCGGCGCGGGCCTCCTTCAGATCGAGGCGGTAATAGGGGACGAAGCAATCCAGCCCGATGACGGATTCGCCGCGCGCGAGGAGGGCGCGGCTGACGGCCGAACCGATGAAGCCGGCGGCGCCTGTGACGAGGGTAACCATTCGTGGCGTGGATGGCGGACATTGGCGGCTTGAGCAAGCGCGGCGGCTGACCTATCCTTTGTTTCCATGGGCGGGCAGCAGCGGATCTATCACCTGGACGCGTTGCGCTGCTTCTGCATGCTGTTCGGGCTGGCGCTGCACGGGGCGACGATCGGCAACGGGCCGTTCTTCATCGCGATCAAGGATGCGTCCGACCATTTCCGGATGGCGACCTTCTTCCTGGTGTCCGGATTTTTTTCCGCGATGGTGCTTTCGCGCGGGGGCGCGGGCGATTTCATCCGCAACCGGGCGCGGCTGCTGCTGCTGCCGATGCTGATCGGCACCCTTTTGCTGAACCCGCCGACCCTGTGGCTGATCCGGCTGTTCCACCTGGGGGATCCGCAGGCGACCGGCTATGTGAACGGCGTTTGGCGGCTGCCGATCTCGCCCTCGGACTTCTGGGGGCTGAACCTTTTGCACCTGTGGTTCCTGGCGACGCTGTTCGTCTATGCGCTGCTGAGCCCGATGCTGCTGGCGCTGGCGGGCGCCCGGCCGGGCGTGGCGCTGGCCGGGATGCTGATGCGGGTGCCCGGCTGGCTGCGGCTGGTGCTGATGACGGGGGCGGTGGCGCTGTGCGTGACGGTGATGCGGGCGGTTTCCGACCAGCTGCTGGTGCCGCGCCTGCCGGAGCCGATGCATTTCCTGGTGCGCGCGACGATGACCAATTTCGCCTTCTTCGCGGCGGGCGCCATCGGCTTCCGGCATCGCGATCTGTTCGAAACGATGCACCGGCTGTTCTGGCCGGGGCTGCTGCTGGTGGGGGCCGCCTATGTGCTGCATGGCCAGTGGGCCGGGGCACTGCCCCATGCGCTGGAGCGGGCGAGTTACTGGCTGCTGCGATCCGGCTTCATCTTCCTGATCGTGTGCGGACTGATGGCGGTGGCGCGACGGCTGGTGACGAAGGGGAGCCCCTGGCTGAGCCGGCTGACCGAGCTGGTGTACAGCTTCTACATGTTCCACTTCCTGATCATCTACATCATCGCCAACCTGATGCTGAACCTGACGGACAATCTGTACCTGATCTTCGCGGCGATCCTGCTGGCCGGCTTTCCCATCCTTGTCGCGATCCATGAGAAGATCATCGCGCGCAGCCCGCTGCTGATGCTGCTGTTCAACGGCAAGATCGTGCGGCGGGCCGTTCCGGCCTGACCGGCATGCCGGGGCGAGAAAGCGGTGGAGGATGCGGGGCCGCTGGGCTAGGCGGGGCATCGTGACCGGAAACGCCCAACGCCTGCACCACATGGATGCGCTGCGCTGCTTCTGCATGCTGGTGGGGCTGGCGGTGCATGGGGCGACGGTGGGCGACAACCTGCTGTTCACGCTGATCGCGGAGGTTTCGGACCATTTCCGGATGGCGACCTTCTTCCTGGTGTCAGGTTTCTTCACCACCATGGTGTTCCTGCGCAGCGGGGTGCAGGCCTTTCTGGCGAACCGGGGGCGGCTGATCCTGATTCCGCTGGCATCCGGGCTGGTGCTGCTGAACCCGCTGACGCTGTGGCTGATCCAGCGCTATCATGGCGGGGGCGAGAGCTTTTCGAACTTCTTCCTGAACGGGGGGTGGCGGCTGCCGCTGCCGGGGCCGATGGTGTGGCACCTGCACCTGTGGTTCCTGATCTCGCTGTTCCTTTATGCGCTGCTGACGCCCGCGCTGGCGGCGCTGGCCGGGAGCGGGCCTGCGACGCGCTTCGTTCGCTGGCTGACGGGGCTGCGCGGCGGCGCCGGGCTGCTGCTGCTGACGCTGCTGTTCGGGGTGACGGTGACGCTGATGCGCGGGTTGAACGATGCGGTGGTGACGCCGCTGTTCTTCCGCCCGGACGCCTTCCTGCCGATGGCGACGCTGAACTATTTCGCCTATTTCGCGGTCGGCGTGCTGGCGTTCCGGCACCGCGACCTGTTCGATCTGATGCACCGGCTGTTCTGGCCGGGGCTGCTGCTGTTCGGCGGCGCCTATCTGCTGCATCCGCTGTTCCAGGATGAACTGCCGCGCACGCTGGAGCGCGTGACCTATTGGATTGCGCGGGCGGGTTTCATCTTCCTGATCGTGTGCGGACTGATGGCGGTGGCGCGGCGGCTGGTGACGCGGGGGACGCCGATGCTGAGCCGGCTGACGGATGGCGTGTACAGCTTCTATATCTTCCACTTCCTGATCATCTACATCATCGCCAATCTGCTTCGGCCCTTCACGGACAATGCCTATCTGACCTTTGCCGTGATCCTGGCGGCTGGATTCCCGCTGCTGTTCCTGATCCATGAGCGGCTGATCGCGCGCAGCGCGCTGCTGACGCTGCTGTTCAACGGCAAGGCGGCGAAGCGGGTGAAGGCGGCCGGGCCGGCCTGACGGCGGCGGGCTTCAGCGCCGTTCGAACGCCCGCCGGACATGCGGCAGCGCCAGCGACCAGAGGCGTTCGAACAGGATGCCGCCCAGGATGCTGGCCGGCAACAGGATCAGCGCCATGGCGGTTTCCTCGCGGCGGAGGCCGAACTGATATTGCAGCAGGTGCAGGAAGGGCGCGTGCAGCAGATAGATGAAATAGCCGGCCGCGGTGATCTGCATCAGCGGGCGGGCGACGAGCCGGGGCAGCGGGATGGAGGGCAGCCACAGCAGCAGCGCCAGCCCGCCCGCCAGCCACCAGGCGCGGGGGTTCTGAAACCCGAAATCCCAGAGCGCGAGGGCGACGCCGAGCAGCAGCACGACGAGGCGCCGGCGCCGCCCCGACGCGGCGGCGACGAGCATGCCGAGGACATAGAAACCTAGCCAGGCGTCTGGCGTCTTGTCGATGGAAGTGCCGTCATTGCTGTGGAGGGGGAGGAGCGCCGCGCGGAGGAGGACGGCGCCCGCGAGCAGCGCGAGGCCGAGGCGGAAGCGGTTCAGAAGCGACGCGCGGCGGACGGCGGGGATCGCGAACAGCGCCACCATCAGCAACAGGATGTGGAACAGGGTTTCGACGATCCAGAAGAAGCGCAGCGGCCCCGGATCGGGCACGAAGAAGGTGCTGGTGAGGGTGAACCAGGGGAGGCTGGCCGGCACCTGCGAGGCGGCCAGCATCGGCAGCAACACCGCCATATAGGGCAGGATCAGCCGTTCGACCGTGCCGGTGAGCGCGGGGGCGAAGCGCCCCTGTTCGAAGGCCGATTGCTGGAAACGGGCGAAGCTGTAGCCGGCCAGCAGGACGAGCAGCCCCAGCCCTCCGCGCAGCCAGCCGGTGCCGGACGGCGCGGCATGGCCGATGATGATGGCGACAAGTGCGACGCAGCGGACAATGAGATCGCTTTCGACGTTCAGCCGGCCCGGCGCAGGCCCGGACCGGCCGGAATCGAGCGCGACCAGCCGTTCGATCGCCATTTCTTCCCAGCCGTGGGGGACTTCGCCCAGCGCCTGTTCCAGCGCGAGCGCGCAGCCGACATAGGCGAGACTGTCTCCGCCCAGTGACAGGAAGCTGTCCGACGGCTGGATGCCCTGCCGCCGGAAGGCGCGGCGGTAGCCGGCGAGGATGGGGTGCGCGCCGGAGGCCAGCTGCCGGTCGCGCAGGTCGGCGGCGGCCTTGCCGCTGGCGAGGATGGCGGGAAGATCGGGCTTGCCGCTGGGCAGGAGCGGAAGCGGGCCGCCGAGGAGGTTGAGGACGGATTCGGGCACATGCGCCCGCGCCGAGATGCGGGCGGCCAAAGCGGCTTGCGCATCCGCTGCGGCTGGGCCGTCGGGGCCGAGGTGCGCAACGAGCAGGCCGTCTGTTCCGGTGACGGTGGCGGGCGCGCCTTCGGCGCGGAACAGCGCCTCCAGATCATCGAAGCCGATGCGGTGGCCCGCGATCTTGGCGAAGCGGCTCTGGCGGCCGAGGATGCGGTAGAGGCCCTGTTCGGTGCGTTCGGCGATGTCGCCGGTGTGAAGCGCCGAAAGCTCTGCGCCGCGCGCGAGATCGGCGCGGGTTTCGGCATAGCCCATCATGATGTTGGGGCCGGAATAGACAAGTTCGCCCGCGGTGCCGGGCGTTTCGATGGGCGCGCCCGACGGATGGACCAGCCGGAAGCTGCCGCCGGGAATGGGCAGGCCGATGCAATCCGGGGCGGTTCGGGCGAGATCGGGCGGCAGCCAGGCCATGCGGGCGGTCGCCTCGGTCTGGCCGTACATGGGGATGAAGCGGAAGCCGCGCGCGTCGCCCAGGGCGATCATGTCCAGCACCTCTTCGGGCGGCATCCGACCGCCGGCTTGGGTGAGCGTGTTCACCGAGGCCGGAAGCCGGGCGGCGAGGCCCGACATGGCGAGCTGGCGGTGAAGCAGCGGGACGCCGGCGAGCGATGTCGGCTGGGCCTCGTGCAGGAAGGCTTCGAAGCGGGGGTGGGTGACGGGCAGGTCGCAGACGGCGAGCGAGCCGCCGGCGAGGAGGTGGGAATTGAGGACGGAGAGGCCGTAGCTGTAGTGGAAGGGCAGCGTGGTGATCGCGCGGTCATCCGGCGTGAGGCCGAGGGTGCGGGCGATGGCGTCGGCGTTGGCGTGGACCGCGGCTGCGGAAAGGCGAACGAGGCGGGGACTGCCCGTGGAGCCGGAGGTGGAGAGGAGAAGCGCCAGATCGGGGTGAAGGCCGCCTGCCGGGGGGGCGAGGTGCAGCTGGCTGTCCTCAGCCGACCAGGCGGCGTCCGGCCGGAAGGCGGTGCGGATGCGGTCCGGATCCTGGCCGGCGGGCAGCAGGATGGCGGGGTGGCCGCCCAGCAGGCAGCCGACCCAGGCGATGATGCTGGGAATATCGTTGCGCACCGCAAGCAGGACGAGGCGGCGTTCCGGGCCGAGGGCGGCGGCGAAGTCGGAGGCGCGGGCGAGAAGCTGGCTGTAGTCCAGCTGTTCGCCGCTGTCCGCCACAAGGGCGGGCGCGGTTCCGTGGCCCTGCAGCAGGGCGCCCCAACCGGGGAAGGATTCCTGCATCACGCGATGATTGCCCCACAGCATAATTACGCAACTGTGGATGCGACCATGGCCGACATGGCCGGGGGGCGCAACGGCCCGGAAGGGGTGGGGCCTGCAAAGGCCCGGAAGGGGTGGGCGGATTGCGGTGGTGGGGGCGTTCGGCTAGCGGCGGGGGAAAAGGGGAGGATCGCATGATGACGGATGCCGCGCGCGGGGACCTGGCTTGACGGCCCATCGCGTGCGCCTGTCGGTGCTGGCGCTGGCCCTGGCCCTGTTCGGGCTGATGCGGATGCTGCCGGCGCCCGCCGGGCTTTCGGCGGACGGCTGGGCGGTCGCCGCGCTTGCGGCGGTGATGGCCATGCTGTGGCTTTCCGGCGCGCTGCCCTTGGCGCTGACATCGGTGCTGCCCTTCATCCTGCTGCCGCTGATGGGCGTGATGAAGCCGGCCGGGGTGGCCGGGCTTTACTGGTCCCCCGTGATCTTCCTGGTGCTGGGCGGCGCCATCATCGCCGTGGCGGTGGAGACGCACCAGCTGCACCGGCGGCTGGCGCTGGCGGTGGTGGCGCGGGCGCCGGCCTCTCCGCGCGGGCTGGTGGTGGCCTTCATGGCGGCGACTGCGCTGGTTTCGATGGGGGTTTCCAACACGGCGACCGCCTTCATCATGATGCCGGTGGCGCTGGCGGTGGCGGGCGCGCTGGCCGGGCCGGCCTCTGGCGGGGCGGGGCTGGTGACGGCGATGGTGCTGGGCGTCGCCTATGCCGCCAACATCGGCGGGCTGGGCACGCTGGTGGGCACGCCGACCAACGCGATTTCGGCCGGCATCGTGGAGCGCTCGCTGGGCTTGCAGGTGGATTTCCTGACCTGGCTGGCCTTTGGCGTGCCGCTGGTGCTGCTGGCGATTCCGGCGACGGCGCTGATCCTGATCGCGCTGTTCCGCGTGCCGGGCGGGCGACTGGACCGGGAGGAGCTGGTGACGCTGCTGGGGCGGCAGGGGGCGCTGACGCCCGATCAGAAGCGGCTGCTGCCGTTGCTGGCGCTGCTGCTGCTGGGCTGGGTGGTGTGGCCGCTGCTGGCGGTGGCGTTCAAGCTGCCCGCGCCGGACGACGGGATGGTGGCGATGGCGGTGAGCCTGCTGCTGTTCATCGTGCCCTCTGCCGAGCGGGATGGGGCGCTGCTGGACTGGAAGGCGACGACGGCGCGGCTGCCGTGGGACATCCTGCTGCTGTTCGGCGGCGGGCTGGCGCTGGCGGGCGCGATCACCGATTCCGGGCTGGCGGCCTGGATCGGGGCGCAGCTGTCGGCGCTGGAGGCGCTGCCGACCCTGATGCTGGCGTTGCTGGTGGTGGGGCTGGTGGTGCTGGTGACGGAGTTCGCCAGCAATGTGGCGGCGGCGAGCGCCTTCATGCCGGTGGTGGCCGCCGTGGCGGTGCAGACGGGAACCGCGCCGCTGCCGCTGGTGATGGCGTCGGCCTTTGCGGCGACCTGGGGGTTCATGATGCCATCCGGCACGCCGCCCAATGCCATCGCGTTCGCGACCGGGCATGTTTCGATCGGGCAGATGGTGCGCGCGGGGTTCTTCGTGAACCTGCTGGGCATCCTGCTGATGGTGGGCGTCAGCTTTGGGGTGGCGGCGCTGCTGGGCTGAGGGTTTGCGGGAAGATCGCGCCCAGCCGTTCATAGGCGGCGGGCGTGAGATGCAGCGAATCCTTCCGATAGGCATCCGGCACCGAGGCGGTGTCCGCGCCGAGCAGGGGCAGCGGATCGGCGACCGTTGCGCCATGGGCGGCGGCGATGCCCGGCAGCGCGGCCGAGAGCTGATCCAGAAATGGCCCGACATGGCCGCGCCACAGCAGGCGGCGGGCGGGATCGGGGCGGATGGGTGGTATGGGCTTCAGCAGGATGAGGGCAACGCCGCGCGCCTGCGCGGCGGCCGCCATCCGGGCGAAGGCGGCCTTGCTGTCGGCCAGCGCGCGTTCCCGATCCTGCGGGGTGGCGAGGCTGGCAGCGACGGCGTCGTTCACGCCCGCCTGCACGATCGCGCGTTCGGGGCGGTGGCGATCAAGCGCATCTTCGAAACCGGCGGCGAGGCGGATGGCGCTTTCACCGGAATGGCCGTGGCGGGTGACGGGATAGGGCCGATCCGGCAGCGGCCGCCACTGGGCGACCCGGCTGTCTCCGTAAAGAAGGACGCCGCCGACCGCGTCGCCCGGATCGGGGCGGGCCGCCAGCGGGCCGGGCGCAGGGCGGAGCAGCGCCAGCTTTTCCGCGCGCCACTGCCAGCCCGCGCCCAGCGCGCCGGCGAGCGCGGCGAGGGCAAGGAGCGCGAACAGGGTTGCGGGGCGTGGCAGATCGATCCTCCGGCGGCGGCATGG
>NZ_JAYRCW010000061.1:0-16382 GCF_041909755.1 Sandaracinobacter sp. | reverse complement strand
ATCGCCACGCCCGCCAGCGTCAGCGCCCCGCCCACCCACATCATCGGCGTCACCGGCGTACCATACACCAGCGTCGCGAACACCACCGCCAGCATCGGCGTCGGCAGGGTAAAGGGGGTAATGAGGGTGACGGGATAGCGCTGCACCAGCCAGCTCATCCCCGCATGCCCGATCAGCGAGGCGCCGATCGCCGAATAGACGATCCAGCCGAACACCGGCAGCGGCACCTGCGTCAGCCCGGCGATGCCGCCCGGCTCCAGCCACCAGCTCGCCGCCAGCAGCACGGGAATCGAAACCAGCGCCTGCCAGCCATAGATGTTGAAGATGGGAATGCCCGTCAGCCGCTTGAACATCAGGTTCCCCGCCGCCCAGCACAGCGAGGCGCCGAAGGTCAGCAGGATGCCCAGCCGCTCGTCCACGATGCGCGGATCGAACACCAGCAGCATCACCCCCGCGATCGCCAGCACGATGCCCAGCGTCCGCTTCCAGGCGATGCGCTCCCCGTCGATCAGGATCGCCAGCAGCAGCGACAGCGGCACCCCCAGCTGCCCCGCGATCGCCAGCGCCGACAGGTTCGTCGTCACCTGATAGCTATAGCCGCCCAGCCCGAACTGGATCGCGCCCGTCACCAGCCCGGTCAGCAGCAGCAGCCCCATCCGGCCCGGCACGATCCTGACAGACGAGGCGCACACCGCGAACACCACCATATAGCGCAGCGCCACCGCCAGCAGCGGCGGCATCGCCAGCACCGATTCCTTGATGGCGACGATGTTGAACGCCCACAGCAGGTCGATCAGCAGGATGAACAGGATGTGCTGCGGGCGCATCGCGTCAGGCCGGCTGCTTCATCAGCCTGGCATAGGCGTCGTTGATGGTCGCCATGCGGGCTTCGGCCACGCGGATGAATTCGGGCGGCGTGCCTTCCGCGATGTGCCGGTCGGGGTGATGCTCGCGCACCAGCCGGCGATAGGCCGCGCGGATGTCCGCGTCGGGCGAACCGGGCGCCACGCCCAGCACGGCCCAGGGGTCGTCGGCGCGCAGTGGCACATAGCGCGACTGGATCGCCGCCCACTGGCGCGGCGTGAAGCCCATCAACCCGGCCATCCGCTCCAGGAAGCCGATCTCGGCCGGATGCACGCCGTCCACGGTGGCGATCATCAGCAGCGCCTCCAGCAGGTCCTCCAGAACCGGCGATCCCGCGCCCAGCAGGTCGGCTGCCTGCCGGGCATAGGCCTCCGCTCCGTCGGCGGACTGGCTCGCCAGCCGATAGAAGCGGCGCATGTTCTGCTGCTCGCCCGCCGGCACATGGAACAGCCGCTCGAACGCCTCGGCCTCCCGGTCAGAGGCATGGCCGTCAGCCTGCGCCATCTTCGCCGCCAGCGCGATTGCGGCAATGGTGAAGGCCACCTGCCGCCGCTGCGGGGTCTGCGCGCGCGCAGCCCGCACGCGCTCCACGGCCACGCCGATGGCCGCGCCCGCAAGCGCGCCCAACGGCCCGCCGAGCGCCAGCCCGACGGCGCTTCCCATCAACAGCGCCCAGATCGTCATGCTGCCCCAGCCTTAGCCTGAGAGACGACGCGGGACTATAGCCAGTGGGGGTAAGTTCAACGCAATGGCGTTCAAATCTTAACAACATGGCAAACGCTGCATGAACGCCGCCCAGAGAAGGCCGTAGAGCGCGATGGCACCGGCCAGCCATATGCTCATACGGGAAACGGTGCGCAGCAGATTGTCGATACCGGGACCGGAAGGGCGAAACAGGATGCGCGCCCCATCTGCAGCGCCCGCCATCAGCACGGCGCCATAGCCAATCCCAACGAAAAGTCCGTTGCTGTTCAGAACCCCGTTCAGAAACGGCGAATCTGGAACATAAATCCCCGGGTAGGTCCGCGCGCCGAGACGCAAGGCCAGGCCAAGGCCGAGACAATAGAGAAACGTGAAGATGAGCGCGTCCACACGGGAATAGGGGAACGACGAGCGGCGCCAATGATAGAACAAAAATGACAATCCGGCGACGCACCCCAAAAGCAGAAGGTTGAACATTCGCCCTCCAGATCAGCCGCCGCAGGCAATCAAACATCGTCCAACGCGCGACGCTGACGATAGCGCAAAGCACAAAAATCGAGGGTGCAGGGAAATCATTTCCCTGCCCGCCGGAGGCAGGAAATCCTCTCCCCTGTCTACCGCCGTGCCGCCCGTTTCGCCCGCGGCCGCTCCAGCGGGATCACGCGCTGCGCCGTCAGCCGGCCGTCGCCCGTCTGCAGCAGTTCGAATTCCACCTTGGTGCCCGGGGCCAGCGATTGCAGCCCCGCCTCGCCCAGCGCAGAGGCGTGCATGAACACATCCTTCGGCCCCATGTCCGGGCGGATGAAGCCGAAGCCCCGCGCGGTGTCGAACCAGAGGATGGAGCCCTGCGCCATTGCGTCACATCTGTTACAAACCCGGCCCATTCAACGCAACGGGGTCAAAGCCGTCCGGCGCGGGCCGCCACAGCGTCATCGCCTGCGCTGTCGCGATCAGCCACAGCCAGTCCATGTCCGCCACGCCCGCCCGGTCGTGCCGGCTCGGCACCGCCTGCCCATCCGGATGGCTGTGCCAGCAGCCCAGCAGCGCCAGCGGCCCGGCGCGGCTGCGGCGGTGCGCATCGAACAGGTGGGCGGGGTCGATCTCGAACCGGCGCTGCGGCTCGGCCGCCACATTGGCCGCCACCGTCGCCTCCCGGATGTCGCCGGGCAGCCCGAACAGCAGGCCGCAGGCTTCATTGTGGCCGGATTGCCGCACCGCCGCCCGGATTGCGGCGGCGGCGGCGGCGGAAATCCGCACCGGGCTTGATTGATCGGCTTTGCACCCCAATTCCATGGGCAATGAATGGGGGCAACCGGATTTCCACGCAAGAAACGGCTGATCTGCGCAGCGCGACGCTGGCGGCAGAGGCGGCCGGCTGGCGGCTGGATCGCGCGCTGGCGGCGGCCATCCCCACCCTGTCCCGCGAACGGCTGAAGGCGCTGGTGTCCGCCGGCGCGGTGGAGGTGGACGGCCGGCAGGAACGCGATCCCGCGCGCAAGATGAAGGGGGGGGAGGCGGTGTCCGTCGCCATTCCCGCCGCCCGCCCGGCCGAAGCCGAAGGTCAGGATATCCCGCTCGACATCCGGTACGAGGATGATCATCTGCTCGTCGTCGAAAAGCCCGCGGGTCTTGTGGTCCACCCGGCGGCGGGCAACCTCGATGGCACGCTGGTCAATGCGCTGCTGCACCATTGCGCGGGGCGGCTTTCGGGCATCGGCGGCGTCGCCCGCCCCGGCATCGTCCACCGCATCGACAAGGACACGTCCGGCCTGCTCGTCGTCGCCAAGACCGATCGCGCCCATGCGGGCCTTGCCGCCCAGTTCGCGAAGCACATAATCGGCCGCCGCTATCTCGCCGTGGTGGCGGGCCTGCCGGTGCCGCCCGCCGGGCGGATCGAAACCAATCTCGCCCGGTCGGACCAGAACCGGCAGAAGATCGCCGTGGTGCCTCCCCCGCGCGGGAAGCATGCCGTCACCCATTATCGCGTCCTCCAGCCCCTCACCAGGGCGGCCCTCGTCGAATGCCGGCTGGAAACCGGGCGCACGCATCAGGTCCGGGTGCACATGGCCCATATCGGCCACCCGCTTGTCGGCGATCCCGTCTATGGGCAGGGGCGGCTGGCCGATGTCTGCAAGCGGCTCGGCTTCCACCGGCAGGCGCTGCACGCCGCCGCGCTCAAATTCGAACATCCCGTCAGCAAAGAAATTCTGACGTTCGAAAGCCCGGCCCCCGATGATATTCAGCAACTGCTAATCGAACTCGGTCAAGCTTGACCAGGAGAGGCGCGAGGAGACCGAAATGACCAGCAATGTGCCCGCCAGCATCCCCACCCTCGGCCCCGACGCCAGCCTGAACCGCTACCTGTCGGAGATCCGCAAATTCCCCCTGCTCGCCCCGCAGGAGGAATATATGCTGGCGAAGCGCTGGCAGGAACATCAGGACCCCGAAGCCGCCACCCGGCTCGTCACCTCGCACCTGCGCCTCGTGGCGAAGATCGCCATGGGCTATCGCGGCTATGGCCTGCCGGTGTCCGAGCTGATCGCAGAGGGCAATATCGGCCTGATGCAGGGCGTGAAGAAGTTCGAACCCGAACGCGGCTTCCGCCTCGCCACCTATGCCATGTGGTGGATCAAGGCCTCCATCCAGGAATATATCCTGCGCAGCTGGTCGCTCGTGAAGATCGGCACCACGGCCGCGCAGAAGAAGCTGTTCTTCAACCTGCGCCGGATGAAGAACAAGCTCGAAGCCATCGAGGACGGCGATCTCCACCCGGACGATGTGAAGAAGATCGCCACCGATCTCGGCGTCTCCGAGGATGATGTGGTGCAGATGAACCGCCGCATGGCGAAGGGCGGCGACACCAGCCTGAACGCCCCCCTGCGCGAAGACGGCGAAGGCGAATGGCAGGACTGGCTGGCAGACGACGGCCCCAGCCAGGAAAGCGTCGTCGCCGACAAGCAGGAGGCGGATATCCGCCACGACCTGCTCCGCGAAGCGCTGCTCACCCTGAACGAGCGCGAGCGCCACATCCTCACCCAGCGCCGCCTGATCGACGAGCCGCAGACGCTGGAGGATCTGAGCCAGGAATATGGCATCAGCCGCGAACGCGTCCGCCAGATCGAGGTGCGGGCCTTCGAAAAGCTGCAGAAGGAAATGATCAGGATCTCGCAGGACCGCAAGCTGATCGAAGCCTAGGCGGCCGCGCGCGGCCCCGGCGCATTTCGCCGGGGCGGGCCGGTTTGTCAGGGAATTCCCGTCAGCTTGTGGGTCTGCAGGCTCAGCCGCCATTTCGGATCGGCCAGGCACCAGCCGATGGCGGCGTCGATGTTGGCCTTCTGCGCCGGCCCGTCCATCGGCTGCACGAAGAAATGCGCGAAATCCCAGCCCGCCACGTCGGGCGGCAGCAGCCCCTCCTGCGGATACACCAGCTTCAGCTCGTCGCCCCTGCGCTGCACCGTTTCCGCCCCGGCCTTGGGGCTGATGCACAGCCAGTCGATCCCGTCGGGCGCCGCCACCGTGCCGTTCGATTCCACCGCGATGCGGAACCCCCGATCATGCAGCGCATCGATCAGCGCCGCATCCAGCTGCAACAGCGGCTCGCCCCCGGTGCAGACCACCAGCCGGTGCGCGGGCTCAGGCCCCCACATCGCCGCCACCGCATCGGCCAGCGCCTCCGCCCCTGCGAACTTGCCCCCGCCCGGCCCATCGGTGCCCACGAAATCCGTATCGCAGAAGCGGCACACGGCCCTGTCCCGGTCCTGCTCCCGGCCGGTCCACAGGTTGCACCCGGCAAAGCGGCAGAAGACGGCGCGCATCCCCGTCTGCGCGCCCTCGCCCTGCAGCGTCAGGAACAGTTCCTTCACGGCATAGCTCATGGCGTCACGCGTAGGCCGTCGGGTCCGGCACCCCGGCTTCCTCGAACCCCTTCTGCCGCAGGCGGCAGGAATCGCACCGGCCGCAATGCCGTCCGTCCGGCGTCGGGTCATAGCAGGACCAGGTCATGCCCATGTCCAGCCCGGCCTCCACGGCGGCCTGCACGATCCCGGCCTTCGTCAGCTGCTGCAAGGGCGTATGCACGCGATAGCGCGCCGCCCCCTCCACGCCCGCCTTCGTCGCCAGGTTCGCCATCGCCTCGAAGCCCGCCACGAACTCCGGCCGGCAATCCGGATAGCCGGAATAGTCCAGCGCATTCACCCCGATCAGCAGGTCGGATCCGCCCGCGGCCTCTGCCCAGCCCAGCGCGACAGACAGGAAGATCGTGTTGCGCGCCGGCACATAGGTGATCGGGATGCCCGGCTGCACGCCCTCTTTCGGCACCTCGATATCATCCGTCAGCGCCGATCCGCCAAAGCCGCGCAGGTCCAGCGGCAGGCGGATATGCCGCGCCACCTTGTAGTGCGCCGCCAGCGCGTCGGCCGCCGCCAGTTCGCGCCGGTGCCGCTGGTTGTAATCGATGGTCAGCGCCAGCACATGGGCGCCCGCCCGGCTCGCCATCGCCAGGCAGGTCGCGCTGTCCAGCCCGCCAGACAGCAGCAACACAACGGGCCGTCCCGCCAGTTCGGATAGTGGAATCTTGTTGACTGACATCAATAATCCTCAAGTGCCGCGTTTGTAGACGCAAGCCTGCGGCATTGCTACGCTTGCCGGGATGCGCCCCAGCGATTAGGGGCGCTCGGCATTTCAGGTGCGGGAAAGGCGCGAAACCCAGGTGGTCGACTACAGCCAGATCTTCAAGGCCGCGATCGAGCGGCTGCACGAGGAGGGGCGTTATCGCGTCTTCATCGATATCCTGCGCAACAAGGGCGGCTTCCCGAACGCCCGCTGCTTTGCCGGCCACAACGGCCCGAAGCCGATCACCGTTTGGTGCTCCAACGATTATCTGGCGATGGGCCAGCACCCCAGCGTCATCGCCGCCATGGAGGAAGCCCTCCACGATGTCGGCGCCGGCTCCGGCGGCACCCGAAACATCGGCGGCAACACCCATTATCATGTCGATCTCGAACAGGAACTCGCCGATCTCCACGGCAAGGAAGGCGCGCTGCTCTTCACCTCGGGCTATGTCTCGAACGAAGCGACGCTCTCCACGCTGGGCAAGCTGCTGCCGGGCTGCATCATCTTCTCCGATGAACTGAACCACGCCTCGATGATCGCGGGCATCCGCCATTCGGGCTGCGAAAAGCAGGTCTGGCGGCACAATGATCTCGCCCATCTCGAGGAGCTGCTCGCCGCCGCCGATCCGGCCGCGCCCAGGCTGATCGCCTTCGAATCCGTCTATTCGATGGATGGCGACATCGCGCCCCTCCACGCCATCTGCGACCTCGCAGACAAATATGGCGCGCTCACCTATCTCGATGAAGTGCATGCGGTGGGCATGTACGGCCCGCGCGGCGGCGGCATCTCCGACCGCGATGAGGCCGCGTCCCGCATCACCATCATCGAAGGCACGCTGGGCAAGGCCTTCGGCGTGATGGGCGGCTATATCGCCGCAGACCAGACCATCATCGACTGCATCCGCAGCTATGCCCCCGGCTTCATCTTCACCACTTCGCTCAGCCCCGTCCTCGTCGCCGGCGCGCTGGCCAGCGTCCGCCACCTGAAGGCATCCAGCCAGGAACGCGAAGGGCAGCAGGCCTCCGCCGCCCGGCTGAAGCAGCTGATGGCCGAAGCCGATCTGCCGGTGATGCCCAGCGTCAGCCACATCGTCCCGCTGATGGTGGGTTGCCCGGTGAAGGCGAAGAAGATCTCCGACATCCTGCTCGCCGAATATGGCGTCTATGTGCAGCCGATCAATTTCCCGACGGTTCCGCGCGGCACCGAACGCCTCCGCTTCACGCCGGGCCCGGCCCACGACGAAGCGATGATGCGCGAACTGGTGGCCGCGCTCGTCGAAATCTGGGGCCGCCTCGAAATGCGCGCCGCCGCCTGACCATCCCGCCCCGCGCACGAAGGGGCTTGCGGCTGAATCCCGCCGCCGCCCCCATCTTGGCGAACGCTTACATATGGCGCATAGGGGGCCTCGCACCCCACAAGGGGTAGCGATTCACCTGATAAGCCGGGGCGCACACCGTTGAAGATCGCAATCGCATCCGATCATGCGGGCTATCCGCTGAAGGCTGTTCTGGCAGATGATCTGCGCGCCGCCGGACACGAGGTGCAGGATCTCGGCGCGGCAGACGCCGTCACCTCCGTCGATTATCCGGATTTCGGCCGCGCCTGCGCCGAAAAGGTGGCCTCTGGCAGTGCGGATTTCGGCGTCGTCGTCTGCGGCTCCGGCATCGGCATCTCGATTGCCGCCAACCGTGTCCCCGGCGCCCGCTGCGCGCTCATCCATGACAATCTCGGCGCCCGCCTCGCCCGCCAGCACAATGACGCCAACATGATTTCCTTCGGCGCCCGCCTCACCGGCGCCGAGACCGCGCGCGATGCCCTTCGCGCCTTCCTCGAAACCCCCTTCGAAGGCGGCCGCCACGCGGCCCGCCGCGACAAGCTCGGCTAAGGAGCCACCCATGACAGCAAGGCCCGCCCCCACCCCCGCCAACGACAGTTTCTTCGGCGCCTCGCTGGCCGAAGCCGATCCGGCCGTCGCCGCCGCCGTGAAGGGCGAACTCGGCCGCCAGCAGAACCAGATCGAGCTGATCGCATCGGAAAACATCGTCAGCCGCGCCGTGCTTGAGGCGCAGGGCTCTGTTTTCACCAACAAATATGCCGAAGGCTATCCCGGCAAGCGCTATTACCAGGGCTGCGAATTCTCCGATCAGGTCGAACAGCTCGCCATCGATCGCGCCCGCCTGCTGTTCGGCTGCGAATATGCCAACGTCCAGCCGCACTCCGGCGCGCAGGCGAACGGCGCCGTCATGATGGCGCTGGTGAAGCCCGGCGAAACCATCCTGGGGATGAGCCTCGATGCCGGCGGCCACCTCACCCATGGCGCAAAGGCGGCGCAATCGGGCAAATGG
Organism: Sandaracinobacter sp.; assembly: GCF_041909755.1. Lineage (NCBI taxonomy): Bacteria > Pseudomonadati > Pseudomonadota > Alphaproteobacteria > Sphingomonadales > Sphingosinicellaceae > Sandaracinobacter > Sandaracinobacter sp. Next base: position 7,860 of record NZ_JAYRCW010000061.1, on the reverse strand, counting down.
TTCAACGCCGTGCAATATGGCGTGCGCCCCGATACCCACCTCATCGATTATGATGCGCTGGAAGCGCAGGCGATCGAGGTTCAGCCCAGGCTGATCATCGCCGGCGGCTCCGCCTATCCGCGCCACATCGATTTCGCCCGCTTCCGCGCCATCGCGGACAAGGTCGGCGCCTATCTGCACGTCGATATGGCGCATTTCGCCGGGCTGGTCGCAGCCGGGCTCCATCCCTCGCCGCTGCCCCACGCCCATGTCACCACCACCACCACGCACAAGACGCTGCGCGGCCCGCGCGGCGGCATGATCCTGTCGAACGATCCCGATCTCGGCAAGAAGCTGAACTCGGCGGTGTTCCCCGGCCTTCAGGGCGGGCCGCTGATGCATGTGATCGCCGCCAAGGCAGTCGCCTTCGGCGAAGCGCTGGATCCGTCGTTCAAGGCCTATTCGCAGGCCGTGCTGGACAACGCCCGGGTGCTGGCCGCCACGCTGAAGGCGCGCGGCTGCGACATCGTCGCGGGCGGCACCGATACCCACCTCGCCCTCGTCGATCTCCGCCCCAAGGGCCTCACCGGCAAGGATGCGGACGAGGCGCTTGAGCGCAGCCACATCACCTGCAACAAGAATGGCGTGCCCTTCGATCCGCTTCCGCCCACGAAAACCAGCGGCATCCGCGTCGGGTCGCCCGCGGGCACCACGCGCGGCTTCGGCACGACGGAATTCGAAGCCATCGGCCACATGATCGCAGACGTGCTCGACGGCCTCGCCGCCAACGGCGCAGATGGCAACGCCGCCGTCGAAGCCGATGTGCGCGCCCGCGTCACCGCGCTCACCGCCCGCTTCCCCATCTACGGCTGAAAAGGATAGTCCGATGGCAGACGAAACGCCCGAAGCCCCGAAGAAGCCCGCGAAGAAGGCCGCCGCGCCAAAGCCGGCAAAGCCCGCCGCCGAAAAGGCCCCGCCGAAGCCGCGCGCCGCCAAGCCGAAGCCAGAGGCAAAGCCCGCGCCCGACAAGGTGGAAAAGCTGGTGGACGACGCGCTGGAAGCGGGATCGAAGATCACCGAATCCGAAACCGGCAAGAAGGTCGTCGACACCGCCGAACAGGTGTTCGACAAGGCCGGGGAACTGGTCGGCAAGGCGCTCGACAGCGACATGGGCAAGAAGGTCGCCGCCACGGCGCAGGATCTGCACAAGAAGGCGCTGGACACCGAAACCGGCAAGAAGGTGGCGGATACCGCCGGTGACCTCGCCGACAAGGCGCTTGCCAGCGACTATGGGCAGCAGGCGAAAAGGGTGTGGAACACCCCGCTTGGCCGCAACGTCGGGGTCGGCACGGCGGCCGGCGCGGCGCTCGGTCTCGTGATCCTCAACCCGCTGATCGGCGCCGTCGTCGGCGGCGGCCTCGGCTATCTCGCCACCCTCGCCAAGAAGTCCAAGAAGAACTGATGCGCTGTCCCTTCTGCCACCACGAAGACAGCCAGGTGAAAGACAGCCGTCCGACAGAGGACGGCAGCGCGATTCGGCGGCGGCGGCAATGCCCCGCCTGCGGTGCCCGCTTCACCACCTTCGAACGCGTCCAGCTGCGCGAACTGATCGTCGTGAAGAAAAGCGGCAAGAAAGAGCCTTTCGATCGTGAAAAGCTCGCCCACAGCGTGATGATCGCCTGCCGCAAGCGGGAGATCGACGCCGACCGCATCGAACGCTTCGTCTCCGCCGTGCAGCGCCAGCTCGAAGCCATGGGGGAATCCGAAATCGAAGCGGGGCAGATCGGCGCTCTGGTGATGCAGGGCCTGGAACGGCTGGACCCGGTCGCCTACGTCCGCTTCGCCAGCGTCTACAAGGACTTCCGCGAGGCAAGGGACTTCGAAACCTTCGTCGGCGGCCTCTCCAAAACCGTCCTCAAGGGCGACGCCGCCTGACCCAAAAACCCCTCCCCAGCAGGGAAGGCGCACGGCACGGGCAAGCGGCCGGAGCCGGACGACACCCCCAATAACCCCTCCCCTTCAGGGGAGGGGCAGGGGGTGGGGCCGCAGCGCAGGCGCAACGTTCGCCCCGCCCGGCTCGCAACACACCGCCACACCCGCTGCTGTCCTACGGGCCCCGTTTCCCATAGGCTTCCCCGGCTCTTTCGATCGTCCGCAAAAACAGGGGATTGGCGCGCAGCCGGCCTGCCCGCCAGCTGCACGAGTGCGAAAAGTGTGAAAAGCTGAACAGCCCGGTAACCATTTCCGCGCGCCGCCGTTGCCGGGCGTGCTGTCAGAACTCCACGTCCAGTTCCTCCATCTCCTCCGGCTCGGCCTTCGCCAGCGCGATCCATTCGGCCATCGGCGCCCAGGCCGACACCGTTTCGCAATAGGCGCGGATGTCGTCCGGCATCGGCACGGCATAGCTCAGGAAGCGCTGCGTCACCGGGGCATACATCGCGTCCGCCACGGTGGGCTTCGCGCCGAACAGGAAGGGGCCGCCGAACCGCTCAAGGCAGTCCAGCCAGATCGCCTCGATCCGCTCGATGTCGGGCTTCGCGCCGGAAAAGATGGGGAAGCTGTCGTGCCGCACCTTCAGGTTCATCGGCAGGGCCGAGCGCAGGTTGGAAAAGCCGGAATGGATTTCCCCCGAAATGGACCGGCACAGCGCCCGCGCCGCCGCATCCTTCGGGAACATCCCGGCTTCCGGGTGCAGTTCGTTCAGCGTTTCCGCGATCGCCAGCGTGTCCCACACGCTCAGCTTGCCGATGGTCAGCCGCGGCACCAGCACGGAAGGCGACAGCAGCAGCAGCTCCGCCCGGTTGCCGGCGTCGTTGGGCACCTCCACCAGCTTCACGTCCAGCCCCGCCAGCCGGCACAGCAGCCAGCCGCGCAGCGACCAGGCCGAATAGGTCTTGCTGGAAATCGTCAGGGTCGGCCCCGCCTGCCTGCCTTCGGCCATCTCGCCCGCCTTCCTCGCGCAAATGCCATGGTGCAACGCAGCAAACTGTGCACATATTCGCCGTCAGATCAAAGCCGAATCGAATGCGGCGTCGCGAAAGGGGTCCGTTGCTCTACAGCGCGTTCCAGGCCTGGACAGACATGATGGCCCCCTCCCGCTGGGCGGCGGCGTCCCTTCTCGCCTGGCGGGATCAGATGCCCGGCGGCCTTGGCGATGGCGATTTCGCCCGACGCCTGTTCGCGGTCGCCGATGTCTATCAGGGCGCGAAGGTCACCCATGATCGCCCGCCCTATGCCATCCGCCCCGTGCCGGTCGGCAACGGCTTCGCAGAGGTGCGGGAAGAGGTCGTGCTGGACCAGCCGTTCGGCAGCCTGCTGCGCTTCGTGAAGCAGGGGGTGACGGCGCCGCAGCCGAAGATGCTGGTGGTGGCGCCATTGTCGGGCCATTTCGCCACGCTGCTGCGCTCCACCGTTCAGACGCTGCTGATCGATCATGATGTCTACATCACCGACTGGAAGAATGCGCGGGACGTGCCGCTGTCCGCCGGCCGCTTCGGGTTCGAGGACTATGTCGATTATGTGATCGGCTTCATCCGCCATCTGGGGCCGGGCAGCCATCTTCTGTCCGTCTGCCAGCCCTGCGTCCCCGCCTTCGCCGCCGTCGCCGTGATGGCGCAGGAAAAGGATCCCGCCCAGCCCCGTACGATGACGCTGATGGGCGGCCCGGTCGATACCCGCATCGCCCCCACCGTCGTGAACCAACTGGCGATGGACAATCCGATCCAGTGGTTCGAGGACAATCTGATTTCCCATGTGCCCTGGCGCTTTGCCGGGGCGGGCCGGCGGGTCTATCCGGGCTTCCTCCAGCTTTCGGCCTTCATGTCGATGAACCTCGACAGGCATTTCGCCCAGCACCGCAAACTCTATCAGCACCTCGCGGACGCAGAGGCGGAGGCGGCCTCGAAGATCAAGGATTTCTACGAGGAATATTTCGCCGTGCTGGACATGACGGCGGACTATTATCTGGAAACCGTGGATTTCGTCTTCCAGCGCGCCCTGCTCGCCAGGGGGGAACTTCTGCATCGCGGTCGCTATGTCGATCCGGCCGCGATCCAGCGCACCGCCCTGCTCACGGTCGAAGGCGAACGCGACGACATCTGCTCGGTGGGGCAGACGGCGGCTGCCCACCTGCTGTGCGGCAGCCTCCGCCCCCATCTGAAACGCCATCATCTGCAACCGGGCGTCGGCCATTACGGCGTCTTTTCCGGCTCCAGATGGGAAACCCAGGTCTATCCCCAGGTCCGCAACCTCGTCCTTGCCATGGGCTGAGCCGTCAGCGCGGCGCCAGCTCGAACGCCATGCTGACCGTTGCCGACAGCCCGACTTCACCCGGCGAAACGGGCGGCGCCGCAGCCGCCTCGGCTGCGACCATCCGGGCCATCGGCACCGGCGGCCGCTGTTCGAAGCCTTCGCTGATGGCGGTGATGCGCACCACCCGCAACCCGGCCGCCTGGGCATAAAGCTCGGCCCGTGCCCGCGCCTTCGCCACGGCCTCGGCCCGTGCCTTGTCCAGCAGCGGTTCGGGGGCGGCGACGCGGAAATCCGGCCCGTCGATCTGGTTTGCGCCTTCGGCCACCAGCGTGTCGATCACCCGGCCAGCCCCTTTCAGGTCGCGCAAGGTCACCTGAACCCGGTTGGAGGCCTGGAAGCCCGTCAGCACCGGCGGCTGGTTCTGTTCATAGCGGAATTGCGGCTGCAGGTTCAGCCCGCTCGTCTGGATGTCGCGGTCGGCGACCCCCGCCTTTTTCAGCGCTGCGATCACCCGTACCATCTTCGCGCTGTTGGCGGCCAGCGCCGCCTGCGCTTCGGTTGCCTGCGTCACCACGCCCGCACCGATCCCGGCGATGTCGGGTGCGGCCTGCACCTCTGCCGTGGCGGTCAGGTTCAGCGTGGCCGGCTGCTGCTGGGCGGCGGCGGCGCCGGCAGCCATGGCGGCGGCGATCGCGGCAGCCAGTTTTGCGCGTTTCATCAATGTCTCCCGATAAGGCGGCACGGCCGCTGATGGGCCGGATCAAAGCCCGGCCCACCTTTCGCAGGGCTGAAGCGCCCTTTCCGCCGCCGTTCAGGCAGAGCGGTTGCGGATCATCCGGTAGATCCACAGCAGCAGCACGGCGCCCGCCGTCGCCAGAACCAGGTTCCAGATCATGCCGCCGGTGCCAAGCCCGATGAAGTTGGCGAGGAAGCCGCCCAGCAGGCCGCCGGCCACGCCGATCAGGATGGTGATGATCAGTCCGCCGGGGTCTTTGCCCGGAGACAGCCATTTCGCCAGTGCGCCCGCGATCAGGCCGATCACGATCCAGCCCAGAATCGAATAGTCCATGGAATTCTCCCCATGCCTTGCCGGCCCCGGCCAGGCAGCCGGGGCCTCGGCGCATGCTCGCCCAGCCGTTGCAACTTTGCAATGCGGGTCGGGCGATTTTCGTATGGCGGTCATATCCAGCCTTTATTCCGCCCGGGCCTTTGTGTATGAGGCGCGGGCCTGCAGCTGTTTTCCGGTTCCGTCCGGAAGGGGTCGGGCAAGGTTCTGCTGTCTTTGAGGGGAGCGGTCGGGCCTGAAAATTTCGGGGGAGGCCGCGCCGTGCGGAAGCCCCTGCCAATCAACAAGGCTTGGTAACGGCATGAACATGCATCTGTCCCCTCAGGATCCCGAAGTGCGGGCCCAGCTGGAGCGCGACTCCATCGAATCCTTCGAAGACACGCGCGCGCGCCGCCGCAAGACGCGGCTCATCGTGCTGGCCTCCGTGCTGGCCGTCGCGGCGTTCATCGGCTTCCTCGTCTGGAAGGCGAACGCGCCCAAGCCCTCCACGCCGCCCGCCGCGCCGCCGTCCGTCACCGTGCTGGTGCCCGGCGCCGCGTCGGTCGCCGACCGCGTGGCCGCGACCGGCACCATCCATGCCCGCCGCGACATGCCCGTGGGCGTCGCCGGCGAAGGCGGCATGATTTCCGCGATCCGCGTCGAAGCCGGCCAGTATGTGTCCAAGGGGCAGGTGCTGGCGGAAATCGATTCCGCCGTGCAGCGCGCCCAGCTCCAGCAGCTTCAGGCCTCCGTCCTGCAGGCGCAGGCCGATGCCCGCCTTGCCCAGTCCGAGCTGGATCGGGCGCAGGCGCTGGTGTCGCGCGGCTTCATTTCGAAGGCCGATATCGACCGTCGAACCGCCACCCGCGATTCCGCCCGCGCCCGCGTCAGCGTCGCCCAGGCGCAGGTCCGCGAAATGCAGGAACGGCTGAACCGGCTCGCCATCCGCGCGCCGGAAGCGGGCCTCGTGCTTCAGCGCATGGTGGAACCCGGCCAGATCGTCTCGCCCGGCTCCGGCGCGCTCTATCGCGTCGCCGCCGGCGGCCAGCTGGAACTGCGCGCGCAGGTCGCCGAGCAGGACATGCCCGGCCTCGCGGTGGGCCAGGCGGCAACCATCACCCCGGTCGGCTCCGGCAACCGCTATGCCGGCAGCGTCTGGCTGCTCGAGCCTGCGATCGATCCGCAGAGCCGCCAGGGCGTCGCCCGCATCGCGCTGCCCCGCGCCGAGGAACTTCGCGCCGGCGGCTTCGCGGCCGTGGTCGTCGAAGGCGCGCAGGCCCAGCGCCCGCTGCTGCCGCAATCCGCCGTGCTGACGGACCGCGACGGCACCTATGTGATGGTCGTCGGCGCAGACAATGTGGTGAAGCGGGTCGCCGTCGGTACCGGGCAGGTCACGCCGCAGGGCGTCGCGATCCTCTCCGGCCTCACGGGCCGGGAACGGGTCGTGCAATCCGCCGGCGCCTTCCTGAACGCCGGTGAAAAGGTCACGCCGAAGCTGGCCGCGCCCGCGGCCCAGCCCGCAACCGCCGGCTGAGGAGCGCCCCCGCCATGCGCAACATGTCCAGCTGGGCGATCCGGAACCCGATTCCGCCCATCATGCTCTTCGTGCTGCTGACGGCCGTCGGCCTGCTCAGCTTCTTCCAGATGAAGATCACCCAGATGCCCGACATTTCGGTGCCGATGGTTCAGGTGATCGTCAGCCAGCCGGGCGGCGCGCCGACCGAGATCGAGACGCAGGTGACCCAGCGCATCGAAGGCGCGGTGGCCGGCATCGGCAATGTGAAGAGCATCAGCTCGTTCGTGCAGGAAGGCTCGAGCTTCACCAATGTGGAGTTCCACCTCGGCACGCCGGTCGATCGCGCCGTGAACGATGTGCGCGACGCCGTCACCAAGGTGCGCTCCGATCTGCCCGACGGCATCCTGGAGCCGCAGGTGAACCGGGTGGAAATCGAAGGCGGGGTGATCGCCTACATGGCGGTCAGCTCCACCTCGATGACGCTGGAACAGCTCAGCTGGTTCGTGGACAACAACGTCGCCAAGGCGCTGACCTCCATTCCGGGCGTCGCCCAGGTCAGCCGGGGCGGCGGCGTCAGCCGGGAAGTCCGGGTCAATCTCGATCCGGTGAAGCTGCAATCCTATGGCATCACGGCTGCGCAGGTGAACAACCAGCTGCGGCAGCTGAACCTCGATGCGCCGGGCGGCCGGACAGAGATTTCCGGTTCCGAACAGGCCGTCCGCGTGCTGGGCGGCGCCCGCACCGCGCAGCAGCTGTCGGAAACCCGCATCGCCATCGGTGGCGGCCGCGACATCCGGCTGGCCGATGTGGCGCAGGTGCGCGACGGCGCTTCGGAACAGCGCGCCATCGCCCGGCTGAACGGGCGTCAGGTCACCAGCTTCGGCATCTTCAAGGCCAAGGGCGCCTCCGACGTGGAGGTGTACGATCGGATGAACGCCAAGCTGGAGGAACTGGAAAAGCAGTTCCCCGGCGTGACGTTCGACGAGCTGTTCACCACCGTCAAATACACCAAGATGGAATATAGCAGCGCCATGCAGGCGATGTGGGAAGGGGCCCTTCTCGCCGTCAT
>NZ_JAYRCW010000060.1:0-16477 GCF_041909755.1 Sandaracinobacter sp. | reverse complement strand
TCGCTGCTGGATCGCCATGGGCCCGAACTGACCGCAGAGGTGCGATCCGAATGGGCGCAGCGCGGCGCCTGGGATGCCTATCTGGCGCTGGACGACACGCTGGCCCTGAAGCTGGGCGCGCGCGCGGCGGACGGGCAGAGCGAATGGGCCGCGATGGGCCATTGGGTGGCCGGTCTCGCCGCCTTCCGCACCGGCCAGTGGGACAGGGCCGCCACCCATTTCGACGCGATCTCGCAGGTCTATTCCGCTTCATCGGACCTGCGCTCGGCGGCCGCCTATTGGGCGGCGCGCGCGCATGTGCGGGCAGGCCGGCCCTGGCTGCAGACGGAACGGCTGAAATCCGCCGTCGCCCGCGACCGGGACGGGTTCTATGGCCTGCTCGCCAGCCATTCCCTTGGGCTGGAACCGAACATCGACTGGCGCGAACCGGATTTCATCCAGGCCGACTGGACCACGCTGAAAGGCCATCCGGGTGCCTCGCGCGCGGTGGCGCTGGTGGAGATCGGCCAGCTTGGCCTTGCAGACCGGGAACTGAGGCACCTGGCCGCCGCGACCGGAAACGACACCTATGAACCCATCCTCAGGCTGGCCGCACGGCTGAACCTGCCCGCCACCCAATATTGGCTGGCGCAGAATCCGCCGCCGGGGCTGATGCCGCCGATGTCGGCACGGCTGCCGACGCCGGACTGGCGGCCGGTGCGCGGCTGGCGGGTGGATCGCGGGCTGGTGTTCGCCCACGCGCTGCAGGAATCGAAGTTCATCACCTCGGCCCGGTCCGGCGTGGGGGCGAAGGGGCTGATGCAGATCATGCCCGGCACCGCGCGCGACCTCGCCAAGGCGCTGGAGATGGACCCGACGCCGGAACAGCTGGCGGATCCTTCGTTCAACGTGGAATTCGGCCAGTCCTATCTGGAAATGCTGCGCGACAGCCCGCACACGCAGGGGCTGCTGCCCAAGGTGATCGCGGCCTATAATGCGGGGCCTGGCTCTGTCCAGAAATGGAACAATGGCGGGGTGCGCGACAATGGCGACGTGCTGCTGTTCATCGAAAGCATCCCGTTCCGCGAGACGCGCCACTATGTCGAAGTGGTGATGCGGAACTACTGGCTTTATCAGGCGAAGGATGCCGCACAGGGCGGCAAGGGCCGGGCCGGCCAGCCCAGCATCGCCTCTGTCGCCGCCAACCAGTGGCCCCGTTTCCCCTCGGCCGCGCCGTCCCGCTGATGCCCATCGACGACAGCCGGCCCTTCATCCCCGTGCGCATCGCGGTGCTGACGGTTTCGGACACGCGCACCTTCGAGGATGATCGGAGCGGGGACACGCTGGCTGCCCGCATCGAGGCGGCCGGCCATGTGCTGGCGGATCGCGCCATCGTGACCGACGATACCGACCTGATCGTGGAGCAGATGGCGGCCTGGGTGGAGGAGCCGCACATCGACGTGATCATTTCCACCGGCGGCACCGGGGTGACCGGCCGCGACGTGACGCCTGAGGCAGTGGAATCGATCTGCGACAAGATCATTCCCGGCTTCGGGGAATTGTTCCGCTGGCTGAGCTTCGCCAAGATCGGCACCTCCACGCTGCAATCGCGGGCGATCGGCGGGGTGGCGCGCGGCACCTATGTGTTCGCGCTGCCCGGCAGCACCGGGGCAGTGAAGGACGGATGGGACGAAATCCTGTCCCTGCAACTGGATAATAGACACATGCCTTGTAATTTCGTCGAACTCATGCCACGCCTTCGCGAGGAGTAAGACGGTAAGCCCCCGGCAAGAGGAGCAGGGTCTTTGGAGTATATCAACCTCAACCTGGCGCCCATCACATTGGCCGCCGCAGTTGGTCTTCTTGTCGGCCTTGTTCATTTTCTGGTGTCGCGGCCCGGCGACAGGCCCGGGCTTGATTTCCTGCTGCTGTCGGCAATCGCGGAATTCTGGATCGCCTGCATTCTGGCGGGTGCGCTGATCATCGCGCCGCCGCTGGCGCTGCCCTGGGTGATGACGATCGCGACGCCGGTGCTGATCTGGCTGGGCTTCCTGGTGCCGGCGCTGATGGTGAACCTGCGCTTTCGCGGCATGCCCGGCCACATGGCGGCCGCAGACGCGCTGCACTGGCTGTTCGTGCTGCTGGCGCAGGCGCTGGTGATGCAGGCGATCGGCCTGACCCGCCCGCCGGGGATGTAATCCCGCGCATTGCCGGGCGCCGCCGGCGCCCCTAGGCTTTCGTCCATGCTCCGCCTTCATCACTCCGACATCGCCACGGCTGGGCTCAGCGCCGAACTGGTCGCAACGGGCGGCAATGCGGCAGATCCGGTTCCTGGCGCCGACGAGATCCGCCGGGCCGTCTGGGTGGATCTTGCCTTCCCGCTGCCGCACGAACGGCAGGCCGTGGAACAGGCGCTGGGCATCAACCTGCCCGACAAGGCCGACATGACGGCCATCGAAGCCTCCAGCCGGGTCTATCGGGAAGGCCAGGCGCAGGTGATGAACGTGATGCTGGTGGTGGGGGTGGACAGCCAGGAGCCCGCCAGCGTTCCCGTCAGCCTGATCCTGACACCGACGCAGCTGGTGACGGTGCGCTATTCCGATCCCTCGGCCTTCCGGTCGCTCGACCAGAGCTGCACGCGGGTGGCGCCCGGGGCCAGCCCCTTCCACCTGCTGACGCGGCTGATGGAGAATATGGTGGACCGCACCGCCGACATCCTTGAGCGGATGGGGGGCGAGATCGACAGCCTGTCGGCCCAGATCTTCGGCCGCGACCGGCCAAAGACACTGCGGCTTTCCACCGGCGACCTGCAGACCATCCTGCGCCGCATCGGGGGCACCCAGTTCGTGCTGAACAAGGTGCATGATTCGCTGGTGACGCTGGGCCGGGCGGCCAATTTCCTGCAGGTGGGAACGGCGGAGGCCGACGAGGCGGGCAAGACCCACATGACACGGCCGGACAAGATGGGCCGGGAGCAGCTGAAATCGGTGACGCGCGATTTCCAGAGCCTGTCCGAAAATTGCAGCTACCTGACGAGCCACACCGGGTTCCTGCTGGACGCCGCGCTGGGGCGCATTTCAATCGAACAGAACGCCATCGTGAAGATCTTTTCCGTGGCGGCGGTGATCTTCCTGCCGCCGACGCTGGTAGCCTCCGTCTATGGCATGAACTTCGTGCACATGCCCGAGCTGGAATGGCTGGCCGGCTATCCGATGGCGCTGGGGCTGATGCTGCTGTCGGCGGTGCTGCCCTATCTGTGGTTCAAGAAGAAGGGCTGGCTGTGACCGGCTGAACAGGCCGCCCGATCGCGGGCTTGCCATTTCGTTCCCTATTTGTTCCAATCGCGGCATGCCGACTCCGAAAGGCCGGGCCGCGCCCGACAACCAGCTCAGCACCCGGTTTGGCCTGCCCGCGAGGGAGGCCGAGGGGGACTGGCTGGACTGGGCCGGGCAGGACTGGGCGGCCGAAGAGGGTGAGTTGCCGCCGCTGAGGACGGAGGTGCGGCTGGAACGGCCGCGCACCGCGATGACCCGCAACGAAAGCCCCGACATCCCCTTCGACCGCAGCTTCAACGCCTATCGCGGCTGCGAGCATGGCTGCATCTATTGCTTCGCGCGGCCGACGCACGCCTGGCATGATCTGTCCCCCGGCCTGGATTTCGAGACGAAGCTGTTTGCCAAGCCGACCGGCCCCGCCCTGCTGCGTGCGGAATTCGCGAAGCGCGGCTATCGGCCCGACGTGCTGGCGATGGGCACCAACACCGATCCCTACCAGCCGATCGAGGCGCGGTTCCGCATCACCCGCGCCGTGCTGGAGCTGTGCCTGGAGACGCGGCACCCGGTTTCGATCACCACCAAATCCGCGCGCGTGCTGGAGGATCTGCCGCTGCTGCGCGCGCTCGCCGGGCTGGGGCTGACGATGGTGATGCTTTCCGTCACCACGCTGGATCCGGTGCTTGCGCGCACGATGGAGCCGCGCGCCAGCGCCCCGCGCCTGCGGCTGAAGGCGCTGGCCGCGCTGGCGGCGGAAGGGGTTCCGGCGTTCGTTTCAGCCTCCCCCATCATCCCGGCGCTGAACGATCATGAGCTGGAGGCGATCCTGGAAGCCGCGGCAGGGGCCGGGGCCGTGGGCGCCTTCTGCCAGCCCGTCCGCCTGCCGCTGGAGGTGGCGCCGCTGTTCGAGGCCTGGCTGGCCGAGCACCGACCCGACCGCCGGGACCGGGTGCTGAACGCGATCCGTGCGATGCGCGGGGGCCGGCTGAACGACCCGCGGTTCGGGGAAAGGATGCGGCCGCAGGGGGAATGGGGCCGGCTGCTGGCAGCCCGAGTCGGCGCGGCGAAGCGCCGCCATGGGCTGGAAGGCCAGGCGCCAACCCTGCGCACGGACCTGTTCACGCCGCCAAGGCGCGACCTGCGGCAGGGCGAGCTTTTCTGAACGGCAGATAAACGGGCTTGCCAACGGGGCTGATAGGGCTAACCTTCAAGTCTTGGTTAACCTTGGGGGAAATGCCATGCTATCCACTGCATTCAGCGTCGGTCTGTGGACCATCCTGTTCTGGTTGCTATTGGGCGTCGCGCTGGGGGGCCTGCTGGCCCGCCTGCTGGGATCGACGGCAACTTCGACGGCCCATGCGCTGGGCCTTGGCGATTTCGAGGGCAAGACGGTGACGGTGAAGACCGAAACCACGCATCTGGCCGACCAGCTGGAAGCGATCGAAGGCGTCGGCCCGCAGATCGCGGAGCTGTTCCACAAGAATGGCGTTCACAGCTTTGCGCAGGTCGCGGCGATGACGCCAGCGGACATTTCGAAGATCCTGGCGACCGGCGGAAGCGCCTTTGCCATCGCATCGCCCACGACCTGGCCGTTCCAGGCCAAGCTGCTGGACAATGGCTGGATCGCTGAATTCCTGTCCGTCGGACAGAAGCTGGTTGCCGGCCGCCTGCCGGTGACGGGCCTTGGCGGCATCGGCGACGCGACGGCGGCGCGGCTGCAGGCGGCGGATGTCGGCTCGGTGGAAGCGCTGGCCCAGGCCGACGCGGCGGCCCTGTCGGCCAAGCTGGCGGATGCCGGCGAAAGCATCGGGGAATCGAAGCTGGCGGGCTTCATAGCGGAAGCCAAGTCCATCCTTGGCGGGGATTTCACCAAGCTGGCGGCCTTCTTCGGCCTGCCGGCAGCCGTGATCGGCACCCGCGCAACCGCGAGCTTCAAGAAGAGCCATGACGTGACCGGCCCGATCGTGGGGGCGCAGGGGCTGCTTTCCGCCCTGCCCTCGGCGACCGCGACGGCCACCGGCGGCGCTTCGCTGCTGCCCGTGTGGCTGGGCCTGATCGGCGCGGGCCTGCTGGCGCTGCTGTGCCTGCTGGGCCTGTGGTGCCCGCTGCCCCGCACGACCAATGTGGACGTGCGCGGCGTGGTGGTGACCCCGCCGCCGGCAGCCCCCGCGCCGGTGATCCCGACGGGGTCCGGCCTGATCAGCGAGCTTCGCGATGGCCGGCCGATGCTGATCGTCTATTTCGAGACGGCGAAAAGCGACGTTACCAACGAGCTTTCGGCTGAATCGGCCAAGCTCGACACCTATCTGGACGAGAATTCGGACGCCCGGCTTTCGGTTTCCGGCTATGTCGACCCGCGCGGCGACCCGGCCTTCAACCAGCAGCTGGCGAAGGATCGCGCAACCAAGGTGCGCGACGCGCTGGTGGCGGCCGGCATTTCCGCCGACCGGATCGACATGGACAAGCCCGCCGACATCGTCGGCGACGGCGCGACCATGGCGGCCGAGCGCAAGGTGGAAGTGAAGATCAAGGAAGGCGGCGTCGTGGACGGCGCCACCGAGGCAACTTCGGCGCCCGCACAATAAGGTTGCGGACCGGCTGATGAGGGCCCGCCCGGCACACCCGGGCGGGCCCTTCCATTTCTGAAACGATGTCTTTGCATCATTGCTGTTTGAGAATGGCAGTGACACGCCCACATTCACCGGCATGACCGACTATGCCCAAAGGATGCCCGCCCTGTTCATCGGCCATGGCAGCCCGATGAACACGCTGGAACGGAACCGCTGGACCGATGGCTGGCGGGCGCTGGGCGAAACCCTGCCGCGCCCGCGCGCGCTGCTGGTGGTTTCCGCGCACTGGCACATCGGCGCGACCGCCGTGACGGCGATGGCGAACCCGCGCACCATCCATGATTTCCGCGGCTTTCCGCCCGAACTCTTCGCCTTCCAGTACGACGCGCCGGGTGCGCCCGATGTGGCGCGGGAGGTGGCCGAGATCGCGAGGCCCGTGCCGGTGACGCTGGATGAAGGGCAATGGGGACTGGACCATGGCACCTGGAGCGTGCTGGCCCATCTGTTCCCCGAAGCCGACGTGCCTGTGGTGCAGCTGTCGATCGATGCGACGAAGCCGGGCAGCCACCACCTGGATCTCGGCGCCCGGCTGGCCCCGTTGCGCGAACAGGGCGTGATGATCCTGGGCAGCGGCAATGTGGTGCACAATCTGGCCCTGATCGACTGGCGGGCGGGCGACAGCGGCGCGGCCTGGGCGGACCGGTTCGACACCGATGTTTCGGCCCTGATGCGGGAACGGCCGGGCGATATCCTGGAGGCGGCGGCGCATCCGGATTTCGCCGCTGCCGTGCCGACGCCCGATCATTTCCTGCCGCTGCTGACGATCGCAGGTCTGGCGGCTGAAAGCGGGGAACAGGTGCGGACCTTGTTCGAGGGCCGCACGATGGGATCGCTTTCGATGACGAGCCATGCGCTGGGGCTGAACGGCTGACAGCCGGGAGTTGTTCGCTCTGATATCCACACGGCCGGGCGAAAATCGCGGCTTCGCCCCCTTTCCGCAGGGCGGGCAAAGGCGCATGAAGCCCGGCCAATGGCCACGCTCCCCAACCTTTCCCTCATCCAGCCCGGCGCCGAATCGGCCCAGCGCATTCCCTTCAACATCGAGGCGGAGAAGGCCCTTCTGGGCGCGCTGATGGTGGAAAACCGGCTGCTGGAGGAAATCACCCTGCAGCTGCGCGACGAGCATTTCTACGAGCCGCTGCACGGCCGGATTTTCGCCCAGATCCGCCGGCTTGCAGACCTGAACATGGTGGCGAACCCGATCACGCTGCGCCCGCTGTTCGAAAGCGATCCGGCGCTGACCGAGCTGGGCGGCCCGGCCTATCTGTTGCGGCTGACGGAAGACCCGACCGTGGTGATCGCCGCGCGGGATTGCGCCCAGCAGACCTATGATCTGGCCCTGCTGCGCGCACTGGTGATGGTGGGAACGGACCTGGTGCAGTCCGCGACCGACACCAGCGCCGAAGTGGCGCCCATGAAGCAGATCGAGGCGGCCGAGGAAGCGCTCTACAAGGTGGCGGAATCGGGCGAGGTTTCAGGCGCGACCGTGGATTTCGCCGGCGCGGCGAAGAAGGCCGTGGGGATGGCCGCCAAGGCGATGAAATCCGGCGGGCATCTGTCCGGCCTGACGACGGGTCTCAACGGCCTGAACAACAAGATCGGCGGCCTGCACAATTCCGATCTGCTGATCCTGGCCGGGCGGCCCGCCATGGGGAAGACGGCGCTGGCCACCAACATCGCCTTTTCCACCGCACTTCGCTACAAGCTGGACCAGCGCGACGGCATCAGCCCCACATCGGGCGCGCCGGTCGCCTTCTTCAGCCTGGAAATGTCGTCGGATCAGCTGGCGAACCGGATTCTGGCCGAGCAGAGCCGGATCAGTTCGGAAAACCTGCGCATGGGCAAGATCAACCAGGCGGAGTTCAACGAACTGGCGCGGGCGGCCGAGGAACTCTACGATCTTCCGCTCTATATCGACGACACCCCTGCCCTTTCGATTGCCGCCATGCGCGCCCGCGCCCGGCGGCTGAAGCGGCAGAAGAAGATCGGGCTGATCGTCGTCGACTATCTGCAGCTGCTGCAGGGGACGGCGAAGAACGCCTCGGAAAACCGGGTGAACGAAATTTCCGAAGTGACGCGGGGCCTGAAGACGCTGGCGAAGGAACTGGATATCCCGGTGATCGCGCTGTCCCAGTTGTCGCGCCAGGTGGAAAACCGGGAAGACAAGCGGCCTCAGCTTTCGGATCTGCGCGAATCCGGCACCATCGAGCAGGACGCCGACATCGTGCTGTTCGTGTTCCGCGAGGAATATTATCACGAATCGAAGAAGCCCGAGGACGGCAGCGAGAAGTTCCAGCAATGGCTGGAAAAGGCCGACCGGCTGCGCGGCCGCGCCGAGGTGATCGTGGCCAAGCAGCGGCATGGCGCCACCGGGACGGTCCCGCTGGTGTTCCAGCGCGAATTCACCCGCTTTGCCGACCCGGCCGACGGCGACTGGATGCCGGAAAGCTACGACTGACGAAAATGCCCCATGGCCGGGCGCGGCCCGGCTGCTATTGGCCTCGCATGGATTTTCATTCGGACAATGCCGCCGGCGTTCATCCCGCCGTTCTGGAAGCTGTTGCGCGTGCGGCCGGGCCGCACCCGCGCGGCTATGACGCTGATGACTGGTCCGCCCGGCTGGACGGGGCCTTTTCCGACCTGTTCGGCACCCCGGTGCGGGCTTTTGCCGTGCCCAGCGGCACGGCCGCCAATGCCCTGGGGCTGGCCGCCTGCGTGCCGCCCTTCGGCGGTGTCTGGTGCCATGCCGAAGCCCATATCGAAGTGGACGAGGCGGGTGCAGTGGGCTTCTACACCGGCGGCGGGAGCCTGATGCTGGTGCCCGCTCCCCATGGCAAGCTGACGACCGCCGTTCTGGACGAGGCCGCCGCGCGGCGGCGGGGCGACGTGCATCAGGTGCAGCCGGCCGCACTCAGCCTGACGCAGGCGACCGAGGCGGGGACCGTTTATGCGCCTGATGAGGTGGCGGCGCTGGCCGGATGGGCAAAGGCGCGCGGGCTGACGGTTCACATGGATGGCGCCCGTTTCGCCAATGCGGTCGCGCGGCTGGGCTGCCATCCGGCCGATATCAGCTGGAAGGCGGGCGTCGACATCCTCTCGTTCGGGTGCATCAAGAATGGCGGTATGTCGGCCGAAGCGCTGCTGCTGTTCCGGCCGGAGCTGGCGGAGACCATTCCCGTCCGCCGCAAACGCGCCGGGCTGATGCCCTCCAAGGGGCGCTTTGCCGCCGCGCAACTGCTGGTGATGATCGAGGGCGGCGTGTGGCTGGAAAATGCCCGTGCCGCCAATGCCGGAGCGGCGGCCATCGCGGCAGCCGTGCCCGACCGGCTGCTGTGGCCGGCGGAGGCAAACGAGCTGTTCCTGCGGCTGACGGCGGACGAGCGCGAAACGCTGCGGGCGGCGGGCTTCGGCTTTTATGACTGGGAGCTTGCCGGCCCCGACGCCGCGCGCTTCGTGGTCCGCTGGGATCAGGACATGGCCGCTATCCGCGCCCTGGCTGCGGCCATCGCCCGCCTGTGAACCCGCGCACCATCCTGCAGTTCGCGGCCGTCACCCTGATCTGGGGGACGACGTGGATCGTCATCAAGTTCCAGCTGGGCACGGTGAACCCCAGCTGGTCCGTCAGCTATCGCTTCCTGACGGGCGGGCTGGCCTTGCTGGCCTGGTGCGCGCTGAAGGGCCAGCCGCTGACGGTGCCGCGAAGGAGCCTGCCCTTCCTGTTCATCTTCGGCCTGTTCCAGTTCGTGATGAACTTCAATTTTGTCTATCGGTCCGAGCTGTACATTCCGTCCGGCATTCCAGCGGTGGCGTTCGCGCTGCTGATGGTGCCGAACGCGATCCTGGCCTGGGCCTTCCTGGGGCGGCGGATCAGCGGGCGCTTCGCGCTGGGCGCCGTGCTGGGCATCCTGGGCGTGGGACTGCTGTTTGCGCAGCAACTGAGCCTGCCCGGCGACCGGGCGGATACGGTGCTGGGGCTTTCGCTGGTGGTGGCGGGCATCCTTTCGGCCAGCATCGCCAATGTGATGCAGGCGAGCCCGCGTGCGCTGACCTTTCCGGCGCTGGCCGGGCTGGGCTGGGCGATGCTGATGGGCGCTGGCGTGAACGCGCTGCTGGCGCTGGCGATCAGCGGTGCGCCGCAGTTCGATCCCGCGCCCGGCTACTGGCTGGGCTTCCTCTATCTGGGGATCTTCGCCAGCGCGATCGCCTTCGCGCTCTATTTCGACCTGATCCGGCAGATGGGCCCCGCGGAAGCCGCCTGGACGAGCGTGCTGATCCCCATATTGGCGATGGCGATCTCGACCGTGCTGGAAGGCTTCCGCTGGACGCCGCTTGCGGCATCGGGCGCGGCGCTGGCGCTGACGGGCATGGTGGTGGCGCTGCGCCAGCCGTCCCGCCCGGCAGCCGGGGCCTAGGCAGGCTCAGGCGTAGCGGCCGCGCAAATACAGCAGCGGGTTGCGATCCCCGGCGGAGCGGAAACTGTCGATCCGGCCGATCAGCACCTGATGATCGCCGGCTTCGATGTCGTTGGCGAGCGAACAGGCGAAGTTGGCGCAGGCCCCTTCCAGCAGCAGGACGCCGGATTCCGATTCCACCCATTCCCCGTGCGAGAAGCGATCGACGCCGCGCGTCGCGAACTGTTCCGCCACATCGCGCTGGGCGGAAGAGAGGACGCTGACGCCGAACAGGCCGGTGTGGCGGATGGCCGAAAGGCTGGCGGCGTTGCGGCCGGGGCAGACCAGCAGCAGCGGGGGATCGAGCGAGACGGAGGTGAAGCTGTTGGCGGTGAAGCCGACCGGCCGGCGGTGCGCATCGAAACTGGTCACGATGGTGACGCCGGTGGCGAAGCAGCCGAAGGCGTCGCGCAGGGGTCTGTGATCGGTCATGCCCCGGCCTAGTGCGGCCGGGGCATGCAAGACAAGGGCTACAGGCGCTCGATTTTTTGCGCGGCCTCGTCGATGAGGGCCGCAACCTCGAGCAGACGGGTCTTGTCTGCGCCCGGTTCGCGCAGGCTGGCCTGCAGCACGGCGGCGAGGTTTGCCATCGCGCGGCGAACAGGGGCGGGATCGGCGCCGCCCGCCTCGCCCAGAGCCTTCAGGCCCTGAAGAGCCGCCTCGGCGGCATCGGCATGGGCGACGAGATAGGCTTCACCGTCTGCCGTAAGCGCAAAGCTGCGACGCGTGCTGTCGCCCTCTGCCTGGGCGATCAGGCCCATTTCCGCCAGCAGGCTGAGCAGCGGATAGACGACGCCGGGGCTGGGGGCATAGGCGCCGCCCGTCAGATCGCCGATGGCGCGGATGATATCATAGCCATGGCGGGGCTCCGCTGCGATCAGCTTCAGCACCGCGAGGCGCAGCGTTTCGGCGTCGATCCGGCGACGACGTCCGCCGTGGCGGCCGAAGCGCCCCCCTCCGAACGCGCCCTCGCCGAACGGCCCTTCACCGCCGCGACCGCCGAAGCGGCCGTGGCCGAAGCCCGATGCAAAGACGGCCTCTGCCGCTTGGCCGAACCGGCGCGCGCGGCCGCCGCAGCGGCGGCCCTCATGATGGGAAGAATGCATGGGATGTCCTTTCATGCGCCGTCATATCGGCGCATGATCAAACATTGTCAAGATATATCTTAGATCGTTTTAATGCATCGTCCGATGGCTGAGGGGGCGCTGCCCCCTCAGCTGGTCATTTCCCTGTGAACTGGGCGGGGCGCTTCTGCAGGAAGGACATCACGCCTTCCGCGAAATCGGCGCTGCGGCCGGCCAGCATCTGGTTGCGGCGTTCCACCATCAGGCCTTCCGTCAGGCTCTTGTCCATGCAATCGCGGATGCCGGTGCGGATGAGGGTGAGGGCCTTCGTGGGGCCGGAGGCGAGCTTCTTCGCGACCTCGGCCGTGCGCGCGGCGAGATCGGCATCCTCCACCACTTCGGAGACGAGGCCCCATTCATAGGCGAGATCCGCCGGGATGCGTTCGCCCAGCATCATCATGCGGGTGGCGCGCGCGCGGCCGATCATGCGCGGCAGCAGCCAGGTGGAGCCGACATCCGGCACCAGGCCGATGTTGACGAAGGCCTGAAGGAAATAGGCGGATTTCGCCGCGATGATGATGTCGCCCGCCAGCGCATAGGAGCAGCCGGCGCCGGCCGCCGGGCCGTTCACGGCGGTGACGACCGGCACCGGCAGCGCGAACAGCCGTTCCAGAAGCACGTTGAAATGGGTTTCCAGCACCTTTCCGGCGTCGATCGGCCCACCCGAGCCGCCGCCGCTGCCGCCCGCCGTGCCGGGGGCGAGATCGGCGCCGCTGGAAAAGCCGCGGCCGGCGCCCGTGAGCACCAGGCAGCGCGCCGTCGACAGACCGTCGCGGATCTGGTCAACCGCGTCGATCATTTCGCGGATCACATCGGTGTTCAGGCTGTTCAGGCGATCGGGGCGGTTGATCGTCAGTGTCGCGACGCCGTCAGCTTCGCTCCAGGTGATATGCTCGTAGGCCATGCCATATCCTCCACTCGGGTTGCGGAGGACTTAGCGCGCCGATGGGCAGGACCGCCGCTCGGCAAATGGCTAGGCGGCCCTTCAGGAGCGGGCGGACACCAGCATGAAGGCGGGCACGCCTTCCTCGCCGAATCCGGGGCCGATGGGGGGGCCGTCCTCGCGGTTGCGATCGGACCTGTCCCGGCCGCCGCTGCCTCGCCCGGAGCGGTCGCGCGCGGGGCGGTCGCGCGCTGCCTGTTCGTGCGCTGCGCTGTCCCGCGCGGGGCGCTCTCTTTCGGTGCGGTCGCGGCTGGAGGGTGCGTCTGCCTTGCGGCGGTCGCGCGCGGGCTCCCGCTCTGCCCGGGGCTCGTCCGCTGCGCGGTCAGCGCGCCGCGCCGGCCTTGCGCGGGGTTCGTCCACCGGTTCTGCCGCCCTGCCCCGGCGCGGGCGTTCGGCGCGGCCTTCATCGCCGCCGGCAGCATCCGATGCCATCGGCGCGCGGCGCGGAATGCTCTGGCCCGTCAGCTTTTCGATATTGGCGATCGCCTCGGCATCGTCGGGCGTGACCAGCGTGATGGCCGTGCCCTTCTGCCCGGCGCGGCCGGTGCGGCCGATGCGATGGACATAATCATCGGGATGCCAGGGCACATCGAAGTTGAAGACGTGCGACACGCCCTTGATGTCCAGCCCGCGCGCGGCGACGTCGGACGCGACGAGAATGTTGATCTCCCCGTCCTTGAAGCGGTCGAGTTCCTTGATGCGGTCCGACTGCTCCATGTCGCCATGGATCTGGCCCACCTTGAACTTGTGACGCTTCAGGCTCGCGGCGAGGTCGCGCACGGTCGTCTTGCGGTTGCAGAAGATGATGCCCGTCTTCACCTCTTCCGACAGGATCAGGTCGCGCAGCACGTCCCGCTTCTGCCGGCTTTCCGACGGCATCAGCGACTGGGCGATATCCTTGTTGGTGGTGGCGGGGCGCGCCACCTGCACCATCTTCGGATTCGTCATGAAGCGGTCGGCCAGCTTCTTGATCGGCGGCGGCATTGTGGCCGAAAACAGCAGCGTCTGCCGTTCCGCCTTGATCAGGGTGCAGATCTTCTCGACATCGGGGATGAAGCCCATGTCCAGCATGCGGTCCGCCTCGTCGATGACGAGGACGTCCACGCCTGACAGCAGCACCTTTCCGCGCGCATGCTGATCCATCAGCCGGCCCGGAGTCGCGATCAGCACGTCCACGCCCTTTTCCAGCGCCTTGTCCTGATCGCCGAAGGCAACGCCGCCAATGAGCAGCGCCATCGAAAGCTTGTGATACTTGCCGTATTTCTCGAAATTTTCCGCAACCTGCGCGGCCAGTTCGCGCGTGGGTTCCAGAATCAGGCTGCGCGGCATCCGCGCGCGGCTGCGGCCTTCGGCGAGGATGTCGATCATCGGCAGCACGAAGCTTGCCGTCTTGCCGGTGCCGGTCTGCGCGACTCCGATCAGATCCTTGCCCATCAGCACCGGCGGGATCGCGGCCGCCTGAATGGCGGTCGGCTCGGAATAGCCGCTGTCGGCGACGGCTTTCAGCAGGGCATCCGAAAGGTGCAGGTCTGAAAAGGGCAAATCGGTTCCTTGGGGGCAGGCCGGCGCAACATGCGCCTCGCGCCAGCGCAATAGCGCGCTGCGACGCACAAGAAAAGAGCCGGGCCGGACACAGATGTGCGGGCCGCAAATGAAAGAGGGGAGCGGACTGGCCGCTCCCCTCCCTCGCTTGCGGGCGGTAGACCCGCCCGTCCTCCCCGATAACCGTTAGAAGCGGAAACCCGCGGTCAGGCCGTAACGGCGGGGCTCCAGCGTGAAGATGTTGGTGAAATTGCCCGAGGACTGGTCCGTCGAATAAAGACCGGTGATCGCGCTGTTGTTGGTGATGTTCTGGACGAACCCGCGAACGAACCAGCGCTCATTGGCGGCATTCAGCTGAACCTGGGCGTTCATCACCAGATAGGAGGGAACGCGGGTGCGTGGCGAATTGAAGATGCTGCCATAGCTTTCACCCGTGAAGGCGAAATCCCAGCGCGGCACCAGGGTCATACCGCTCGCGAACTCCTGGGTCCACTGCACGCCGCCGGCCACCTTGAACTCCGGCGCCTGCGGCAGCTTGTTGCCTTTGATGTTGTTCTCGACACCCGGGCTCAGAACGGCGACGCCGTTTGCCGTCGCGGTGGCGGCCAGCACAGAGCAGATGCCGAAGGCGCCCGTCGCCCCGTTGATGCCGCTGTCGGTCGGGAAAGCCGTCGGCCCGCGCAGGCCCAGCGCCGTGTTCACGGCCGTGACATAGCCGTTGCTGAGCGCCGCGCCGCCGGCGCCGGTGGGCACCACGGCGCAGTTGGCGCCGTTGGTGATGTCCTTCACGATCACCGCGTCGGACCGCCCGCCCGACGGATCGAACGGATCCGCCAGATATTTGTCCGAACTGACCTCGGTGTTGAGGTACGAGAAACTCAGGTTGACCGTCAGCGGCGGGATCGGGTTCACGATCCCCTCCAGTTCGATCCCCCAGATGTTCGCATCCACATTGTCGTTGACCGATGTCCGCGCCACGATCCGACTGAGCTGCAACGCCTTGTATTTATAATAGAAGGCGGTGGCGTTCAGCTGGATGGTGCCGTCCGCGAAGCGGTTCTTCGACCCGATCTCGAAGGCGTCGATGAACTCCGGCTCGAAGGTGTCGGGAACGGCGAAGATCGGTTGCAGCGGCGGGTTGATCCCACCCGACTTGTAGCCCCGCGAGTAAGAGGCATACAGAAGATTGTCGTCGGTGATCTTGTAGTCGACGACGAAGCGGCCGGTGAATTCACTGAACTTCACGTCCCGTTCGGCCCAGGGCTGAATGCCGGGCGTGCTGGGATCCGCATCGAACGAACCGAAGAAGGGCGAGTCGAAGGCGTTGGTCATCGTGAAGGGCGACGCGAAGCTCGCCAGCGTCGAACGCGCCTTCAGGCTTTTCTGGTCGTTGTTGTAGCGAAGGCCAACGGTAAAGCGCAGCACATCCGACGCATCGTAATAGGCTTCACCAAAGACACCATAGCTCTTCAGCACCAAATCCTGCGTGTTGTTGCGATAGAAGGGCGTCGCCAGATAGATATTGCCAAGCGCCGGATTGCCGAGCGCGGTGGCGGCCCCCAGGATGCCCGACACATAGTCGATCCCGAAGGAGTTCACATAATAGCTGTTCTCCTTCATATCCATCCGGTTGTAGATGGCGCCCAGCAGGAAATTGAACTTGCCGTCGAAGTCGCTGGAGACGATTCCTTCGACCGTCCAGGCTTTCAGATACTGGTTCGAACGGTCAAAATCCTGCGGTGTCATCGAGCAATATTTGTGCCCGCCGAACGATCCGGTCCCGGTTTCTTCCGGCAGCGAGGTGCAGATTTCACCCGTGGGACCGTTCGGGAACAGCGCCGCCAGCATCGGGCTGAACTGCGGCAGCACCGTCGCCAGCCCGAACAGATTGTTGATACCCGGCTGGAAGACCGCGCGATTCTGCACGGACAGGGTGTAATCCTGCGAGCTGTCGACCGAGTTTTCCTGGAACTGCCCTGAGATCTTGCCTTTCAGCGGGCCGAAATCATGCTCGATCTTCGCCTGGATCTGGATTTCCTCCGCCTTGTAGGTGGGGGCGTAATCCGTATAGACCTGCCGCGGATCGGCCGGGTTCAGGCCGCCCGCATTGGCATCCGGGCCATAGAGGCTGCCAAGACCGACGCTCGAAAGCGCCGGCCCCAGCGCAGAGCCGCCCTGAATGCGCAGGAATTCCCGCGACGACAATGTGCCGACGAAGGTGGAATTGGTGTTGGTGAGGCCATATTCCCGGCGGCCGGGCAGGCAGCCCAGAACCCCGGTCGGATCGCGCTGGCACATCTGCTTCTGGATGCGCATCCGGTTGTCATCTTCCTTGAACCAGTAGCCCATCACGTCGACGGTGGTGTCGGGTGTCGGCTCCCAGCGCAGCGATCCGCGCAGCGCGAACATGTCGCGGCCGTCATAATGGTCGCCGTTGTAAAGGTTCTCGGTATAGCCGTCGCGCTTCAGGTAGAAGCCCGCCGCGCGCGCGGCGGCAATGTAGCCCAGCGGCACCTTCACCATGCCCTGCACCCGG
>NZ_JAYRCW010000059.1:0-16599 GCF_041909755.1 Sandaracinobacter sp. | reverse complement strand
TCTGGGCCGTGCTGGCCGGCCTTATTCCGCCGGAGGACCGGGCGATGGTGGAAGAGCTTGATCGCCGCTCCCGCGCAGGCGGGGCAGCGGCAGCCGGTTGAGAAGAGAGGTCAGGCCCGGCAGACCCAGCAGGTCCGGGCTGGGCCCGTTCCGTTCCGCAGTTTCGGCCCGTTCGAGCAGCCGATCGAGTTCCGCCATCGTCGCGGCCATGTCCGGGCTTTCATCCTTCGCCCATGCCCTGAAGGCCTGAACGCAGAGGCCGGCCAGCACGGCAAGGCGCAGCCGACCGCGCACGCCGCCCACATCGATGCCCGCGGCCTGCGCCAGCCTGCGCACATGAAAGGCGCCGTTGCCGCCAATCAGCATCAGTACGGCGGGATCCCGGCTCGCCCAGATGGCGAGCGCTGCGGCCCGGCGGTCCTGCAGGGCGTCAAATCCCTGCATCAGGCCATCGAACAGCCGGTCCCGCACAGAGCCTTCCGTTCCCCGCGCACCGGCCAGGGCAGATTCGGCGACATGAGCCTGGAACGCCGCAACCGCATCCAGGCGGTCCCCAAGGCGCCGCGTCAGTTCGCCCGGCTCGATGCCCGCCCGCTCTGCCGCGCCATCACCGGTCGCCCGCCGCCAGCCGCGATCCGCGATTTCCGCAAGCCAGGCATCCCGCAGGGAAGCCGGATCCGGTGTCACAGCAGCAGCCCCTGCGGCGGCGGCGATGCAATCCCGCCGCGCGTCTGTTCGCCTTCCGCCGCGGCGGCCAGCTGGCGTGATCGCTCCGTGGCGGCCCGAACGGTCGAACGCATCAGGCTGCTCAGCAGCCCGTCTCCGTCCAGCCGCTGGAGCCCGGCCGCCGTCGTGCCGTTCGGGCTGGTCACCTGCTCCCTGAGCCGCGAGGGCGGAAGATCGGATTGCGCGGCAAGCGCCGCGGCTCCGACGACGGTTTCAAGCGCGAGTGTCCGCGCCATCGCCGACGGCAGGCCCACCGCCTCCCCGGCGTCGGCCATCGCCTCGATGAAGCGGAACAGATAGGCCGGGCCGGACCCGGAAAGCCCTGTCACCGCATCGAACTGCTCTTCGGCATCCAGCCAGATCAGGCGACCAGCTGCGTCCGCCATCCACTCGACGGCCGCCCGGGCATCGGCTCTGGCATTCTCCGTGAACAGCGCTGTCATGCCCTTGCCGATTCTGGCCGGCGTGTTCGGCATCATCCGGACAATGGATGCGTTCGCAAACACATCCTGCAACGTGCTGATCCGGACACCGGCCAGCATCGAAAGCACCGGCGCCTCCCCGCTGTGGGCGGCGATTGAAGGGCCGATATCCGCCAGCATCTGCGGCTTGATGCCAAGCACCAGCATCGTGGGCGGGCCTGACAGCGCAAGCGCCGCGCCGGCGTCCTTCACCAGGGCGCCTGCAAAACCGGCCGGAAGCCCGCCTGGCTTCGGGTCAATCACGGTGACGGCGGCCGGCGCAAGGCCGAATTCGATCCAGCGCGTCAGCAGCGCCCCACCCATCGCGCCGCATCCCACCAGCCACAATCGCGACAGCAGGGGTGGAACCGGATCTGGCTCGAAATGAAACATTCCACATTCCTAGTGACGGAAGGTGGCATGGGCAAGACGAGCCGTTAACGATTGGCCGGAAAGGAGAATCTTCAGGCGGCGCTTGTCGGCCGATATCGCAGGATGCGCAGGCCCGGCGAATGGGCGCCCGCAGCCCGCCGCATTTGCATTTCACCAGAGTTTCACAAGATCGGGCCAGAATCCGGGCGCCCGCCTTGACCCGGCCGGGCCGTTCGGTCAGGGAGGCGCGCGAGTGGAGGGCGCATGCCCGGAAATCCTGTCAATCATTGACCGAAAGATCGGTGAAACAGTGAATATTTTGACAGCCCCGGACCTGCCGGATCGGAAATTGTTTGCGGGGGCCCGCGTCCGTCGCCTGCGCACCGGGCTGGGCCTCACCCAAAGCCGGATGGCGGCGGATCTGGGCCTTTCGGTTTCCTATCTCAACCTGCTCGAACACAACCAGCGTCCGCTGACAGCCGCCGTGCTGCTGAAGCTTGCCGATGCCTATGATATCGATGTGCGCCTGTTCACGGCGGCTGACACGGATCGCAGAGCAGCCGACGTCGCCGATGCCCTGCAAAGGGCCGGAATTCAGCCCGGCCGCTCTGACGTCCGCGAGTTCACGGAACAATTTCCGGATATCGCCAACGCCCTGCTGCGACTCGCACATGCAGGAACCGGCGAAACCGGTGCAAACGACATGGCGCGAGAGGCCGCCCCCTCCCCGCTCGAGCTGGTGCGATCCCATTTGCTGGAC
The DNA here is from genome assembly GCF_041909755.1 of Sandaracinobacter sp. NCBI lineage: Bacteria > Pseudomonadati > Pseudomonadota > Alphaproteobacteria > Sphingomonadales > Sphingosinicellaceae > Sandaracinobacter > Sandaracinobacter sp. The sequence continues at coordinate 14,280 of NZ_JAYRCW010000059.1, read as the reverse complement.
CGCGGAAACCACTTCGCCGACCTCGATTCCGGGGCGGAGGCGCTGGCCGACGAGCTGCGCCTGTCTGGCCAGCCGCTGGATGCCGCCGTCCATGAACGGCTCGCGGCGCGGCACGGCCTGAAGGTGCGGGTTCTGCCCTGGGATGTCATGCCTGACCGGCTGCGCCGCCACGATCATCACAACCGGCAGATCCTGCTGTCGGAGGTGCTGGACGGGGCATCGCGCACCTTCCAGCTGTGTGTCCAGCTCGCCCAGCTGGAGGCGAAGGCGGAAATCGAAGCCGAACTGGAGTCCGCGGCCGATCTGCTGGCGCCTGCTGGCCCGGTCGCCCGGCAACTGCTGGCGGCAAATCTCGCGGGCTATTGGGCGGCGGCTCTGATGATGCCCTACGGCCGGTTCCACGCCGCCGCTGAATCGCTCGGCTACGACATGGAGCTGCTGCAGGCGCGCTTTTCCGCCGGATTCGAGCAGGTCGCCCACCGGCTGACCACGCTTCAGCGACCCGGGATGCGGGGCATCCCCTTCATGCTGTTGCGCACGGATCGCGCCGGCCAGATTTCGAAACGCTTCGCCGCCGGCCGGCTGCCGTTCGCGACCCGGGGCGGCCAGTGCCCCCTGTGGATCCTTCACGAGGCGTTCGAGCAGCCCGGACGGATTCTCGCCCAGGTGGCCGAGGTGGAGGGCGGCGAGCGGCTGTTCACCATCGCCCGCACCGTGCGGCCGCAGATCACGCCCTGGGGGGCTGAACGCCCCCGCTTTGCAATTGCGCTGGCCTGTGCGCTCGATCATGCGCGCGGCCTTGTCTATGCGGGCGGCGTCGATCTTTCCGGGCATCCCGCCGTTCCGATCGGCCATGGCTGCACCGCCTGCGCCCGGCAGGATTGCCGCCAGCGATCTGCGCCGCCGATGGGCGCCACCCTTCATATCGATCAGCAAGGCCGGGGGCTCGCCCCCTATGGCTTCACCCCGACCAACACAGGAGACATGCGAGCATGATGAGCGGCATCGAGATCAAGGGCGAACTGAAGCCCGGCTATGACAGCATCCTGACGGAACAGGCGCTCGTCTTCATCGCGCAGCTGCATCGCATGTACGAGCCCACGCGCCAGTCCCTGCTGCGCGCCCGCGCGGATCGCCGCCGCTGGTGGGCCGAAGGCAACGCGCTGGATTTCGCACCCGAAACCTCGTCCGTGCGCGACGGAGACTGGAAGATCGCCGGTACGCCCGCCGACCTGCAGGACAGGCGGGTGGAAATCACCGGCCCCTGCGACCGCAAGATGGTGATCAACGCCCTGAATTCCGGGGCCAAATGCTTCATGGCCTGCCTGGAAGACGCCACCTCCCCCACCTGGGACAATGTCGTCGACGGGCAGATCAACCTGCGGGATGCGGCCGCCGGCACGATCAGCCTGGAGGACAAGGGCAAGACCTATCGTCTGAACGACAAGACCGCCGTGCTGATCTGCCGCCCGCGCGGCTGGCACCTGCCAGAGGCGCATCTGGAGGTCGACGGCGAGGAAGTGTCGGGCGCGATCTTCGATTTCGCGCTCTATTTCTTCCACAATGCCCGCGCGCTGCGGGCAAAGGGCTCAGGCCCCTATTTCTACCTGCCGAAGATGGAACATTATCTGGAAGCCCGGCTGTGGAACAACATCTTCGTGACGGCGCAATCCATCCTGGGGCTGCCTCTGGGCACCATCAAATCCACGGTGCTGATCGAAACCCTGCCCGGCGCATTCATGGCAGACGAGATCCTCTATGAACTGCGGGACCATATCGTCGCGCTGAACTGCGGCCGCTGGGACTATATCTTCAGCTATATCAAGAGCCTGAGCCACGATACCACGAAGATCCTGCCGGATCGCGCGGCGGTGAACATGACGGTGCCGTTCATGGCGAAATATGCCGCCCATGTGGTGCGCACCTGCCACCGGCGCGGCGCGCACGCGATGGGCGGCATGTCCGCCTTCATTCCGGTGAAGGACGACGAGGCGAAGAACCAGGCCGCCTTCGCCGCCGTGAAGGCAGACAAGGAACGGGAAGCGACGCTGGGCCACGACGGCACCTGGGTTGCGCACCCCGGCCTTGTCGCGGTTGCGATGGAGGTATTCGACCGGCTGATGCCGGCGGCCAACCAGCTTTCCAAGATGCCGGAAGGCACGGCCTCGGCTGATGACCTCACCACGCCCAGCGAAGGCCCGAAATCGGCCGCCGGCCTTGCGATGAACGTGAACGTCGCCATCGGCTATATCGCTGCCTGGCTGCGCGGCCAGGGCGCGGTGCCGCTGCACAACATGATGGAGGACGCCGCCACCGCCGAGATCAGCCGCGCCCAGCTGTGGCAATGGCGCCACCACGGCGTCAGCCTGGACGACGGCACGAAGGTGACGGGCGCCCTCATCAACGACGAGATCAAGGCCCAGCTGAAGGTCTGGAAGGATATGGTGGGGGACAATTTCTACGAGGCGGGGAAATACCGGGAAGCCGCCACCATTCTTTCGGATCTGGTGATGGCAAGGGACCTGCCCGACTTCCTGACGACGCCCTGCTACCGCAAGTTCTTGGCGGGTTGAATCAGGCCGGGAGGCGCGCCTCAAGCCGCTCGACGATATCCGTATAGCGCTCGAGGATCTGTGGCCACATGAAGTCTTCCCGGCAGCGTGCGTGCGCATTGGCGATCATGCCTTCGCGTTCCGCCGCTGCCGGAAGCCCCCTCATGAGCGCCCCAAGCTGTTCAGCGTCTTCAAAGAACAGGCCACCATCGCCCAGAACCCAACGGTTGAAGACATTGTCGTGGGCCACGACAAGAGCACCTGCGGCCATCGCCTCGATCAGCGAGGGGTTCGTGCCGCCGACACTGTGTCCGTGAAGATAGCAGGATGCGCGCGCCCGCAGGGCATCCAGAACCGCAGCATCATAGATCGGCCCCGCAAAATGGGCTTCCGAAAAATCAGACATCAATTGCCGGCCATAGTCCGTGGACTCAAAGTTCCCGACAATGATGACGGGGGTTCCCCCACCGGACGCCCGCCACCCCTCCAGCAACAGGCGAATCTGATTTTCCGGTTCCGGCCGGGCGATGATCAGGTGAAATGGCCGACCGGCAAACGCGTCCAGAATGGGGTGGCGGGCATCGGACGTCCCCGCATCCGTCTTGATGTCGACGCCGTAGGCGACCATTTCCGAAGGAACGCCGAATCTCTGCTGCAGGGAATTTGCGATCTCCGGATGGTCGGAGATCAGCACATCGCCATATTTGGCAGCCTTCAGTTCATTGATTTTCAGCCATTTTCTGGCGGCAGGGCTCCACTTTGCCCGCATCCATTCGATGCCGTCCATATTGACGCAATGCGGAATTCCGCGCCCCGAGAGCAGAGCGCCGTGAAGGATGGCCGTTCCATACCCGAACACCAGCGCGACTGAGCCGGGCTTCACCTTGATCATGCTTTCGACATCATAGGCGATCGTGCCCACCGGCCCGGGCAGCCGCCTCCGGATGAAATGCCGTTCCACCCCACGCCATTGATCGTTCCGGATGTCGGGCGCGTCTGCCTCGCAAAACACCGTCACCCGGCGGCCGGTAGAGACCAGATGCGGCGCCAGAACCTCGACCAGTCGTTCGAAGCCACCGTAACGGTTGGGAATTCCGCGAACGCTGATGATTGCCACGTCTGCCATGTTGTTCCGTTCCAGAATATTCGGTTCAAAGTTGGATGGGCGAGAATGCGGGAATCAGATGTCTGGCACATCAGTGCCGCTTCACGGCAATCCTTGAAACAGGCCCATACCGCCCCCTCAGCAAATCTGAGGCGACGCGTGCAAGCCCTGCGCAGGTGCCGACGAACCAGCGAACCGGTGAGGATGTCCGCAGGCTCCGCAGCCATACCCTGCGAGCCCGAAACTCTCCTTTGCGCATCCGCCAGACCGCTTCTGACAGGCCACCGGCAGCGCCCTGGCTGCGATCGACGCCCGCGAGCACATCGGGAAGGTACCGGACGTCCATTCCGGGTTTGGCATAGTGCATCAGGAAGCCCCAATCCTCTGAATGGCGCATGCCCGGCACGCCCAGGCAGAGCCGACGCCGGATCGCAAGCGCCGGCGTGGGTACGGGATTCATGAATGCAATGAGCATGTGGAAGGGCACAAGCCATTGAATCTTCTCGCTCCAGACCATTCCGATCCGTGCTTCGCGCGGCATCCTTTCGATGGCGTGGAACAAGATATCGAATCCCCCATCATCGATCTGGGCCAACAGGAGGTCGATCTTCTGCTCGAAAAACCAGTCATCCGAATCCAGAAAGGCCAGATGACTGAACCCTGCCCGCCGGATACCCAGATTTCGCGCCGACATTGGCCCGGAATTTCGATGCAGTCGAAATGATCTCACCTGAACGCCATGCCTGTTCCTGTCCGGAAGGAAGCTTGCAAGTGGCCGGGGGGACAGATCATCCACAACCAGTATCTCGACGTCTTTCGGTCGACAGGTTTTCACTGAATTGATTGCACGAAGCAATTGCTCTTCTCGACCAAAGGCGGGAATCACAACCGATATCCCTGCTGGCTTCGATTTCCGATCATGCATAGAAGGGGATCAACCGCATGTAGGAGGCACCTTGGCTCCACCCCACCAGGATCAGGGCGTTGCCGGCCCATGTCCAGCCGAACTGCCAGCCAAATGACCTCGGCTGAACATCTGCTCCGACCAGAAGGCTGAGCCAGAGCACGATCGGATACACGCCATAGATGTAGCGATAGCCGAACCAGGGAATGGCGAGGAACGGAATGCAGGTGAACGCCAGACGCAGGGCCACCTGATAATTCGGATGCGTCCAGATCGCTTGCAGCCCCTGCTTGCCCGATGCGGCCAGCAGGGGTGCGCCAAGCGCGACCAGAACGCATGACGCGGCCAGCAGCCTGATCCAGATCTCATCCGATTCATGGCCAAGGTATTTCTCGATTTCGTAGAGCAGAGGCTCCAGCAGGATCAGCGCGTTGCCGGTCACGAGCGACACTACGATGACGAGTGTGACGGCCAGGAATCCCAGCAGGAACCAGTGCCAGCGAAACGTTGCACCCCAGGCGGCGGCCAGCACAAGAGCTGCGCTGTTGTGCAGCAGGGCGGCCACCGCGGCTGCCAGCGCCGAACCTGCCTTTGTCCGGGAATAGAGCGCGACGGCAATCAGTGCGGCACCAACAGACAGGCTCTGCCTCATGGCGTTCGTCAGCAGTTCGAACCCGACGAGAGAAAACAGCAGAAGACCCAGAAAGGCGGCCTTGTGCGCCCGCTTTTCCGGCGCCAGCAAGATCAGACCCAGGACAAGGACCGCCCAGGACAGCGGCAACAGCACCGGCGTGCAGGCGCCAAGCATACCGAAATTGAGGAGATAGATCGCCGCATCATAGCTTGGTCCCTGATCCGGAAGTTCCTGTCCCGCGCACCAGGCTTCGAAGAGCGCGGCATAGGCCCTTGTATCGACACCAAACGACAGACTGCGGGTCGAAACCAGAAGCAGGACGACGGCAGCGATGACAGCACCCGTCGCCCCCGCCGTCCAGACCGCTCTGCCTTCGGGCTCTATCCTGAATGCGGCAACGATTGCGAACGAAGCCCCGGCCAGCAGGGACGCCAGCATGAGAAGCAGGATGATCTGACCGACATACACGCCTGCTGACGCAATCTTCAGGCCTGCGCGACGCCGCGTTGCACTGCGTCCTGCATGAAGCCGATGCTCATCAGCAAGGCCTTGGTGCCTTCGACGTCAAGCCGCTGTGTATTGTGGCTGGAATACTCCTCGGCGACCGTGGTTTCGGGGCTACCGCTCACAAGATATTGGTGATAATTCAATGACCTGGTGTCTGCGGGAACACGGAAGTATCTGCCCATGTCGGTCGCTTTCGCCATTTCCTCCCGGGATACCAGGACTTCATAGATTTTCTCGCCATGGCGGGTGCCGATGATGTTCACGGGAACTTCCCGGCCCAGCAGTTCCATGATGGCCCGGGCCAGGGTTGCCACCGTCGAAGCGGGCGCCTTCTGAACAAAGAGGTCGCCATTTTCGCCATGCTCGAAGGCATGAAGGACCAGTTCAACGGAATCCTCCAGGCTCATCAGAAACCGCGTCATGCCCGGGTCGGTGATCGTGAGAGGCTTTCCAGCCAGAATCTGCTCCACAAACAGCGGGATGACCGACCCGCGGGAGGCCATGACATTGCCATAGCGCGTCAGGCAGAATGTGCTGCCCTCCCCGCCCCTGACCGACTGACGCGCATTGGCCTGAACAAGCTTTTCCATCAACGCCTTGGTCATCCCCATCGCATTGATCGGATAGACTGCCTTGTCGGTGGAAAGCAGGATGGCGCGCGCCACATTCTGCTCCCGTGCGGCGTTGATGAGATTTCGCGCGCCCAGAACATTGGTCTGAATGGCCTGCTCCGGGTAAAATTCACACGCAGGAACCTGCTTGAGCGCCGCCGCATGAAACACGAAATCCACGCCAGCCAAAGCCCTTCGAATAGAGTCGAAGTCCCTGACATCCCCAATGATAAATTTCAGCTTGTCCGACCCAAATGCCAGACGCATATCGTCCTGCTTTTTTTCGTCTCTGGAGAATATCAGCACTTCACCGATGTCAGACGACAGAAATCGTTGCAGGACCGCATTTCCAAACGAACCCGTTCCACCCGTAATGAGCAAGCGCTTGTTATTCAGTAGAAGTGTCATGAATCTCGCTTTCAGCTTGCTGACTGGCGTTCACCCAATCTGGCGTAGAACGCATGCATGTTTTCGATCATGTCTGGCCATGAAGCCGGCTCCCATCCGATGCGCGATCGCAGCCTAGACGAATCAAGGGATCTGTCGATGATGACCGAAGCATCCGCTTCGATGCTGATGTCATGTCTCTTCCAGGCGCCTTGAACCAGCTTCAGCAGGCTGAATTTGTCGATCGCGGAAGCGGAATAGTGCCAGAGGCCGGAAAGGTCGTGTTGATCAAGGATGTGATCGGAAATGAACTGGCCGACAGCATTGACCGGAAAACCCGAGAATACAGCCTTTGAATAGCCTTTCGTCGAACCGGTCTGTCCAAGAAACCAATCCACGAGTGACCCGTTGGGCTGCATCCCCATCCCTATGATCGATGTCCGCAGCACAAGGCTGTTGGCCCCGTCAGGCTCGCCAAGGAATTTGGACTGGCCATAGGCATCCCCGGCGTCGGGGATGTCGGCTTCTGAATAGTTGCCTTGCAGACCGGAAAACACGCAATCCGTACTGAAATGGATCAGCCGGACCCCGAGTTCAGCCAGCTGCATCTGCAGACGCCTCGGAAACACGGAATTGATCCGATACAGAAGATCCAGGTCTGCAACGCCGGGAACCTGCTTGATAACGCCGGCCGCGTTGATGACCGTCCGCGCTCCGGTTGCCCGAACGAGATCCAGCAAGCCATCCGACTTCGCGATATCGATGCCAGCGGCATAGCGAAGCCCTGAGCTCCATGGATGCGTCGGCACCGGCCCCCGCACCGTCCCCAGGGTGTCAATCCCCTTGTCAGACAGCACTCTGTGCAGGGCGAATCCCAGCATGCCGTTTGCGCCGACTATGATGACGGTCATGCGTCCTCCAGATATCGCGCAACGATCTGGCTTGCCGTTGCGATGTCTGCTGCGTCGGCACTGATCACACCGGCTGGCGGCCTTATCCTTCGGCCGATCCTGCCACCAAGCTGCATCGCCTGGCCGAACACCACCCGGGCAAGCTGCAGGGCAAGACCAGAGGTGGTTGCCGCCCCATTCTGCCGGACTGCACCCATCGTTTCCCGCCACCGGTCTGGGTGCTTTACCAGAAGAAGCGCATAGTACCAGTTGAAGGGGAAATCCTTCAGATCAGCCGGATGGGCATTTGCAATTGCACTGAGCGTTGCCTGCCCCCAGACCGTTTCGACGCTGAAGAAGGCCGGAATCTCTGCCGGCCAGTTCGTACCGCGATATCGCTGCATGTGCGGGTCGGACCACAGATCGCCCTTGTGCTGATGCATGGCGCTTCGCCCGGCATTGCTGCCGGCTGACTGGCCCGAAATCGTGAGCGGGTTGTCCACCACGGCATGGCGCTTCGAAACCATCGAAGCAAAGTAGGAAAAGGACACGTCCGGGCTTACACCGTCAAAGCACTGCCCAAACCGGCTCCGCATTTCTTCAAGAACAAACCGGGATACGATTCCATGATAGACACGAGGCAGCGTCCCGCACCCTTGGCCGGCATTTCGAAGAAACTTCTTTCTCTCGCCAACGAGGTCGGCATCAGAAGCTCCATTCGTTCCGATCAAAAGCTGAAGCCGGCCAGAATCTCTGTCGCCGAAATATATCGATTTCACATCCGGCCAATTATACATGACATATCTGTCAACTCGATTTGTGATCGAGGTATAGTTATCGCGCGCAGCCCGGCTGACCCATTGAAACAGACTGGGCGTTACGCCATCATCGTCGCCAATCATGCACACAAAATCCCGCCGCGCTTCCAGAACAGCGGCTTCGAAGCATTGCGTCATGTTGAAACTGCTGTCTCCCTGCACGATCCGCACCCGCGGATCGTGTAAAGGATAGGCTTCGGTGGAGAAGTCTTCGCTGCTTTCGAACACCACCAGTTCAAAATCATGGTCAAACTTCAGCACTGCATTCACCGTAGCGGCGCATTGCTGAGGTCGATTCCGGGTCGGAATGATGATCGAAAGCGGGAATCTCATAAGGGGGCCTGCCTACGGGCGAAAAAACTCAGAAGCGCAAGGTCGATGATATTGCGCAGGCTCCAGGCCGCCGCGGCGCCCGCAGCGCCATAGACCAGCCCCAACTGGTAGGCAATCGCCAGAAACGGAAGCAGCTGACACAGATGCAGGATCGCGACCGTATCGGGCCGGGACGCGGCCAGAAGGCGCGTCAGCGGGATCTGCGCAAGCCCACCGGCCAGGAAGCCAACCATCAGAATGCGCAGAACGGTCGTGGACCCCTGCCGGAAATCCGGGCCAAGCCACAGATCCAGTATCTGCGGCGCCCAGATCAATCCGATTGCGACTGCCGGCAGCGAGGCAACGAGCAGCATCACGTAGGTCTGCCGAATGACGTCCCGGCGGGCAGCGTGATCGGCCGGCTGGGACAACTTCGGAAACAGGCTGCGCGTGATCGCCGTGGGGATCACAAGCAGGCGGAAAACGGCCTCTGCAGGCGCAGCATAAAAGCTGACGACTGCGGATCCGCGCGCCGCCGCAAGGATGAACCGGTCCAGATACCCCATCACAGGGCTCACGATCCCCGATACGGTAACCCAGCTCCCGAAGCCCACAAGACGGTGCAACGTCTCCCGGTCGAGCATGCGTATCGATAGTAGTCGCCAGAAATCCCGCCTGATCATTACAACCGCAAGAGAAATGAGCCGGCCAACCAGAAATCCCGCCATCGTTCCCGCAACCGATACTGAAATCACAGCTGCAACCGTTGCCGTCAAAATCGGAAGGGATCCCGATATGGCCCTTTGCAGATTGGCTTCGGCAAACTGCTGGGTGCCATCAAGATATCCCTGGGCACACAGGAAAATCAGCAAAGGCAGGATGGTCAGGGCCGTCAGCCTGAAGCCTGCAATGGCATCCAGCGCGTCCGGACCATCCAGACCCAGAACGCCGGTTACCAGCGGGCCAGCCGCCACCAGCAACAGCAGGCTGACGGCGACGCCCACAGCCGAAACCGTCAGCAATGCCGTGCTGAGCACCCGCAGCCTGGCTTCCCGGTCATCTGCCCGCTCTGCTACCAAGGCCACGACAGCGCGGGAAATCCCCATGTCGAGGACCCCGGCATAGCCAACCAGGGCGAGGATGAGCAGAAAAACCGAAAGTGACCCCGGCCCAAGCGTGCGAGCCAGCACGCCAAGACAGGGCAGCCCAATCAGGATGGGAATCGCCGCGCCACCCAGATTCAGCAGGCTATGGCGAAGATGTGCGCCTTTCCACATGTGTCAGCCCAGCACTGCAACGAACTCCTCGCCGCTGTCCGGCCGGATTGCGCGCCCGAACTGCAGGGCCCACGCCATCGGCACATGGACAAGCAGAACGGCTGCACGCCGGGGCAGCTGCCAGGGAATCAGGTTCGCCATGCTGCCAACGAACATCTCGGCACGCATGTCGTTCGACGTGCCGATCATGCGGATATCCATATCCGATGCCTCAGCCGCAAGGGTCAGGGCCGCCTTCGTCAGAATGTTCAGATGCCTCGGCGTTTCCCATCCGCGCCAGTTCCGTCCGAATGCACCCGACAACAGCGATACGCCGTTTGGCGTTCGCAGATAGATCATTCCGCCCGGCCGCCGCTGCGCTTTCAATTGCCGGAGCGTTTCAGGCACGTCCTCAACATGCGCGGTGTAAGCGGAATAGAATGTCGGAATCAGATCAGACTCCACAGGATCCGAGAAGGTCAGGCCACATTTCCGGCAGCGCCGATAGAGGAGCTGAACCGCTATCGCAGATTCCTTGTCGGGCGGCCCTTCCAGGGTTGGCACAACAGGTCCACTACACAGCTTGCAGCCCAGCATTTCCAAAGGTCCGCCCCACTATACCGCGTGTGCAGCATCGTTCCGGATATTCCGGACAAGTTGCGCAGACAGGCAGGCTAGGACAGCCAGCAGCAGACCAAGAACCACCGACGCCAGGATCACGAACACCGGCTTCGGAGTGGTAGGCCGGACGGACGCGATGATGCGACCCATCGGCTCAGCCGCAAACGGCACAGACGAACTCGCCATCATCCGCATCCGCTCCTGACTGGACAGGGCCTGCACGAGCGACTGCCGATATTCGGCAATCTCCACCTCTGTCAGTTTCCGCTCAAGGTAGGCCACATATTCCGTCGATCTCCTGAGCTCGCGCTTCCTGAGGTAATTGTCCGCCGCACTGTTGAGGACTGACAGAAGTCGCTTGGCCATTTCCGGATCAGGATCGTTGACGGCAATTGTCGTCACATTCGTCTTCTGGGATTCGATGATCGCCATATTCTTCTGCAGATGCCGCTGCACGTCAGCCGAATCCGGGGCGTGCCACGCCTGGACCGGAACACCCAGCAAACGTTTCGCGCCGTTCACGACGGCATCGAACGGGCCGGCATTCTGACGCCATTCGTTGGCCTCGGCATCCCAATTCCGGGCAAATATGTGCTGCATCAAGCGCTTATCGGCCACGACCGCGTCTGCGATATCGCGACTGCGCAGGGCCTCTGAATAGAGCGCGATCGGCGTGACCTGCTTGTCCCCCGGTAGGCTGATCCCGGCAAGCGAGGCAATGCCGCCAATACCGGACGGCAATTGCTGAGACGAATAGACTGCCGTAACCCTTAGCTCAGCAGTGTACTTGTAAGTCGAAAAATGAAGATACGCGATGCCAAGGGCAACAGAAGAAACAAAAACGGAAATAAAAATCAGTCGATATTTCAGGCAAACATTCAGAGTCCATGTCATCCAGTTCATGTGGCGCGCCTTGTTGTCCCAGATGGCAGAATGGACTGATTGGATTGCGAGGAATGTTTCTCGATGGTCGCCCGGCGATAGCCCAGGGGGGTCAATCTGGCAAGCAGCTGGCGCCGGCCTAGCGCCCCACCCATTTCCCAGGCCGCTTTTCCACGAACGCCGCCATGCCTTCCTTCTGGTCCTCGGTGCCGAACAGGCCGTGGAACAGGCGGCGTTCGAACAGCACGCCCTGCTGCAGCGTGGTTTCGAAGGCCACGTTCACCTGCTCCTTCACGGCGATTGCGGCCAGCGGCGGCATCGCAGCGATCGCCTCGGCGGTCTTCAGCGCTTCCGTCAGCAGGTCGGCGGCCGGCACCACCCGGGCGACCAGCCCCGCGCTTTCCGCTTCGGCGGCATCCATCATGCGCCCTGTCAGGCACATTTCCATCGCCTTCGCCTTGCCCACCGCGCGGGCCAGCCGCTGCGAGCCGCCCATGCCCGGCGTCACGCCCAGCTTGATTTCGGGCTGGCCGAACTTCGCGGTGTCGCCCGCGATGATGAAGTCGCACATCATCGCCAGTTCGCATCCGCCGCCCAGCGCATAGCCCGAAACCGCTGCGATCACCGGCTTGCGCGTGCGGGTGAACAGGTCATAGCCAGCGAAGAAATTGCTGCCGAACATGTCGCCAACGCCCTGCGGCGCCATTTCCTTGATGTCTGCCCCTGCGGCAAAGGCCTTCTCGCTGCCCGTCAGCACGGCGCAGCGCTGGGTATCGTCTGCGTCAAAGGCTGCGAACACCGCCAGCAGGTCAGCCAGCACCTGGCTGTTCAGCGCGTTCAGCGCTTGTGGACGGTTCAGCGTCACCAGGGTGACGGCGCCCTTCCGGTCCACCAGCAGCGTTTCATAGGCCATTGTCTTGTCCTTCATGTCTGATCCTGCCCTGCCACATCGCGAAGCGCGCCGCCAACAGAGGGGCCAGCCTGTCATAGCTCGCCCATGTGTCCGGCACGCTGTACGCATTCGGGGCGTCGGCAAAACTCTTGGCATAGTCAGGCAGATAGGATGGATCGCCATCCTCATGCCCATCCTCGTCATACAGGTAATAGGCCGTCGCGAACGCATTGCCCGCCACGGACAGGTCTTCCGACATCAGCTTTCCGTCGCAAGCCGCCATGAACCATTCGCCGGGTGTCTGCGCGCGCTGCGTCAGTCCGCCAAACTCCCCGGCGTGCCGTTCGCCGCCCTGCCCGTTCAGCAGCATCCAGGCCAGGAACAGCCCGATGTGCGTGCCCCCGGCTTCGGGCGGAAGATCGACGGGAAAGTCGCCGCCGGAATGCCAGCTCGCGTCATCATAGATCATCCCGGCAGCCCCACCGCGCGGCGCACTGCCCGCGCCACGCAATCGGCAGCGCGGGTGCCCAGCTCCGCCAGCAGCAGGGGCTCGACCCGCGCCGGGCTTTCGGCGGACAGGCTCATGGCGAACAGAACATCGCCATCGAAGGGGGTGTGGATGGGCCGGATCACGCGGGCAAGACCATCATGGGCCATCATCGCCACCCGTTTCGCGGCCGGGCGCGTCAACGGCCGGTCGGTCACGATCGCCCCGATGCAGGTGTGCCCCTCGCCGTAGACCGCCCTGCCCGCCAGCTTCGGCATCGGCACGGGGCCTGTCAGCGGCGGCTCCCCCGCCTCCACCTCCCCGAAGCAGTTCACCGCCACCAGCGCCGCCACCTGCCCGCCGCCATCCAGGTCGGCGCGTGCCAGGCCGATCCCGCCCGCCCGGCTGCCGGGGCGCGCGCCGAACGCCGCCCCGACAGGGCCTTCTGCATCCCCGGTCGCGGCCGCCGCATACGCGTCTCGCGCGAGCCGGCGATAGGGCGAATCTCCGCCCCCGGCACGCGCCCAGCCCTTGTCTCCGCCATTCGCCAGATCGAACAGGATGGCTGACGGGATCACCGGCACCGCCACCTCTGCCGTCACGGGCAGGCCGATGCCGTCCCGCGCCATCAGCAGCGCCAGTTCGGATGCCGCCTCCAGCCCGAAGACGGAGCCGCCCGCCAGCACAAGGCCATGGACGCGCTCGACGAGCGTGGTCGGCTCCAGCGCGTCGGTTTCGCGCGTGCCGGGCCCGCCCCCGCGCACGTCAACGCCCATCACCACGGGGCTGTCAGGCACCAGCACGGTCACGCCCGTGCGCGACTGCGCGCAATGGGCATGGCCGATGCGAAGACCCGGCAGCATCAGCCCTTTTCCAGGCCGCAGATTCCCGGGGCTGTCACAGGAAGCCGACTGCGTCCCTGACTTCGCGCATCGTCTCCCGCGCGACCAGCCGCGCCGCTTCGGCGCCTTCTTCCAGGGCCCGGTCGATCGCGGCCGGGTCCGCCAGCAGCTCGCGATAACGGTCGTTCATGGGGGCGAGCTTGTCCACCAGCAGATCGGCGAGCGCCGGCTTGAACTGGCCGAAGCCCTGCCCGCCGAACTCTTCCAGCACCGCGGCCATCGTCCGGCCGGACAGCGTGGCATAGATTTCCACCAGATTGCGCGCTTCCAGCCGCCCTTCCAGCCCCTTCACGTCCGAAGGCAGCGGCTCCGGGTCGGTCTTGGCGCGCTTCACCTTGTTCCGGATCTCGTCTGCGCCATCCACCAGGTTGATGCGGCTCTGGTCGGAAGGATCGGATTTGGACATCTTCGCCGTTCCATCGCGCAGGGATTTCACCCGCAGCGCCTCGGGCGGCATGATGGGCTCCGGCAGCGGAAACAGCTCGACGCCGAAGTCGTTGTTGAACTTCGTCGCCGTGTC
>NZ_JAYRCW010000058.1:0-16627 GCF_041909755.1 Sandaracinobacter sp. | reverse complement strand
AGGGGCTTTTGGTGCGTCCCCACCCCCAACACCTCCCCTGAAGGGGAGGGGCATTTTGCTATTCTGCGGCTTCTGATTCCAGGCCTGCGGGGGGCATGTTGTGGCCCAGCAGGCGCAGGACGTCTGCGGCGCATTCGACCACGTTGGAGCCGGGGCCGTAGATGCCCTGGACGCCGGCGTCGCGGAGGAAATCATAATCCTGCGGCGGGATGACCCCGCCTGCGATCACCTTGATGTCGGGGCGGCCGGCGGCTTTCAGGCCTCGGATCAGTTCGGGGATGAGTGTCTTGTGGCCGGCGGCGAGTGACGAGGCGCCGACGACGTCTGCGCCCGATTCGAGGGCGAGGACCACGGTTTCGTCGGGCGTCTGGAAGAGGGGGCCGGAGACGATGTCGAAGCCCATGTCGCCAAAGGCCGACGCGATGACGTTGGCGCCGCGGTCATGGCCGTCCTGCCCCATCTTGGCGACGAGGAGTTTCGGCTTGCGCCCCAGGCGGCGTTCGACGGCCTTCACGCCTTCGACCACCTGCGCCCAGCGGCTGTCGCCTTCATAGGGGGCGGCATAGACGCCCTTCACCGGGGTGGGAACGGTGGCGTAGCGGGCGAAGCTGTCTTCCATGGCGGACGAGATCTCGCCCAGCGTGGCGCGGGCGCGGGCGGCCTCTACGGCGAGCGCCAGCAGGTTGTTTTCAAGCGAGGCGGGGGCGGCTGCGCCGTTGCGCAGGGCTTCGAGCGCGGCGTCGCACGCGGCCTGGTCGCGGCCGGCCTTCACCTTGTTGATGCGGGCGATCTGCGCTTCGCGGACCTTCGTGTTGTCCACCTCCAGCGTTTCAAGAAGATCTTCGCTGGGGAGGCGGTATTTGTTGACGCCGACGATGACGTCGTCGCCCCGGTCCACGCGGGCCTGCCTTGCGGCGGCGGCTTCCTCGATCATGGCCTTGGGCCAGCCTGCCGCCACGGCCTTCGCCATGCCGCCTTCGGCTTCGACGCGCTCGATGATCTCCCACGCCTTGTCCGCCAGTTCTTGCGTGAGGGCTTCGATGTAATAGCTGCCGCCGAGCGGATCGACGACCTTCGTCATGCCCGTTTCTTCCTGCAGGATGATCTGGGTGTTGCGGGCGATGCGGGCGGAGAAATCGGTGGGCAGCGCGATCGCTTCATCGAGCGCGTTGGTGTGGAGCGACTGGGTGCCGCCCAGCATGGCGGCCATCGCCTCCACCGTGGTGCGGATGACGTTGTTGTAGGGATCCTGTTCCGTCAGCGAGACGCCCGACGTCTGGCAGTGGGTGCGCAGCATCTTCGAGCGTTCGTCCTGCGCGCCGAGGTTCGTCATCACGCGGTGCCACAGCACGCGGGCGGCGCGGAGTTTCGCCACTTCCATGAAGAAGTTCATGCCGATGGCGAAGAAGAAGGAGAGGCGGCCGGCGAACTGGTCGATATCGAGCCCGGAGGCGACGCCGTAGCGCACATATTCGGCGCCATCGGCAATGGTGAAGGCCAGCTCCTGCACCTGCGTCGCGCCGGCTTCCTGCATATGGTAGCCGGAAATGGAGATGGAGTTGAACTTCGGCATCTCGCGGCTGGTGTAGCCGAAGATGTCGGAGATGATCCGCATCGAAGGCTCCGGCGGGTAGATGTAGGTGTTGCGGACCATGAACTCCTTCAGGATGTCGTTCTGGATGGTGCCATCCAGAAGCTTGCGGTCCACGCCCTGCTCCTCTCCGGCGACGATGAAGAAGGCGAGGATGGGGATGACGGCGCCGTTCATCGTCATCGAGACGGACATCCGGTCGAGCGGGATGCCGTCGAACAGGATCTTCATGTCCTCCACGCTGTCGATCGCGACGCCGGCCTTGCCGACATCGCCCACCACGCGGGGGTGATCGCTGTCGTACCCCCGGTGCGTCGCCAGATCGAAGGCGACCGACAGGCCCTTCTGCCCGGCGGCGAGGTTGCGGCGATAGAAGGCGTTCGATTCCTCGGCCGTGGAGAAGCCGGCATATTGGCGGATCGTCCAGGGGCGGCCGGCATACATGCTGGCGCGGACACCGCGGGTGAAGGGGGCAAAGCCGGGCAGGCCGGGATCGGTGGTGACGTCTGCCGCGGTGTAGAGCGGCTTCACCACGATGCCTTCGGGCGTGTGCCAGCTGAGGTCCTTGCCCTTCACCTCCCTGGAGGCCAGCTTTTCCCAATCGCCGGGAGTGGGGGTGTTCGCCATTGCACAATCTCCTGTCGGGGGAGGCCAGGACGCGGGGGGGGCCGGCCAGTCCATCGCCGGCTGGGGCGGGGGGATGTGGAAACTGCCGGGGCCCCGCCCGCCGCGGGCGGCCCCGGCCCCCCCCCCGCCGGAGGGGGCCGCGGCATGTGGAAAGGGCCGGGAATTGCCCCGGCCCCTGATTGGGTGGTGGTTCAATCCACCATCTGCGCAACCAGCCGGCGCAGATCGCGGCGGCTGAGGAGCGGGCGGGGGGTGCGCGGCGCGGCCTGCGGGGCCTTGGCGCGCGGCCCGGCAACGGCCGGGCGGGTCATTTCAATCTGCATATGTCCTTCAACGGCGCTTGCGTGCGCCTGTTTCGTTTGTTGCTGTTGGTCAGCGGCGGAAATTGCCCCGCCTGGGGCCGCCGCCGCCGACGGTCTTTTCCCGGTAGATGATCCGGCCTTTTTCCAGATCATAGGGGGTCATCTCGACGATCACCTTGTCGCCCACGATGGAGCGGATGCGGAACTTCCGCATCTTGCCCGCCGTGTAGGCGATGATCCGGTGGTCATTTTCCAGCCGGACCGCGAAGCGGCCATCGGGCAGGACTTCCTCGATCTCTCCATCGAGTGTCAGAAGTTCTTCCTTGGCCATGGCCTGCCCCTTTCGAATGCCGGACAGCCGCCACGGGGCGGAATGCCCCCGGCCATGCCCCGGTGCGATTAGCGATGAAAGGAAGTCTGCAATGCCGCGCCATGCGCCCTTCGGAAAGGGCAAGGCGGGCCGTCGGCTTCGTCCCAGCGACGTCGATGGCGTCCCATATGGGGGGAATTGCGCCGGATGCAAGGGCTATGGCTGGAAACGGGCCGCGCCCAAGGCTAGGTCAGGGCATGCGCACGCCGATCCTGACCGCCGCCCTTGCCCTGGTTTCGCTGTCTGCCTGCGGGCAGGTCGAGGAGACGGTGGACGCCGCCCCCGTGGCCGCCGGGCTGGTGGCGCGCACCCTGTGCACGGCGGTGTTCGTGCAGGGGCGCGGCGAAGAGGATGTGCGCCCCTATGAGCTGGGGCCGACGCTGGACGAGCGGCTGGGCTGGTTCAAGACCAGGATCGACCGGGAGAAGGGCGAGGTGACGGCCGGCCCGGCGGGGCTGGCCTTCATGACGGCAGGCCATACGCCCGGACTTGGCTGTGCGGTGGCGCGGCCCGGCGAGGGCGCCGGGCGGCCGGTGAAGCTGACGCCCGATCCGCGCCCCTGGCCGGCGGGCGATTCCCTGTCGGCCGACCAGCCGGCGATCGTTGACGCGGCGGCGCTGGACCTTGCCATTGCGGATGCCTTCAGGCCGGGCAGCTATGGCAACCCGGCCGTGGACCCGGTGACGCGCTCTGTCATCATCGTGCACCAGGGCCGGCTGGTGCGATCGGTGAGCGGGCGGGGCTTTACCGGGCTGACGCCGCAATATTCAGCCTCCATGGCGAAGACGGTTTCAGCCGCGCTGGTGGGGATATTGGCGGCCGAAGGCAGGCTGAGCCCGGCGGACGCCGACCTGCTGCCGGAATGGCGCGAAACACCGGACGACCCGCGCAGGTCAATCCGCATCGATCATCTGCTGAACATGGAATCGGGGCTGGACTTCAACGAGGATTATGGCGCGGGCGGCGACCCGGCGCGGATGCTCTATGCCGAGAATTCGGCTTCGCTGTTTGCCGCCGCCAAGCCGAAGCGGGAGGCGCCCGGCACGCGCTGGTATTATTCGAGCGGCGACACCAACATCCTGATGCGGGTGGCGCGGCTGAAGTCCGGGCTGCCGGCCGAGGCGTGGAACGGCTTTCCCCGGGCCGCGCTGTTCGGGCCGATGAACCTGCGGTCTGCCCTGTTCGAGCAGGATGCCGGGGGCGACTTCATCGGATCGACCTTCATCTTCATGGGCGCGCTGGACTGGGCCCGGTTCGGCCTGATGCTGGCCGACGGCGGGCAGTATGAGGGCCGGCAGGTGGTGCCGGCCGACTGGGTGGCGCGCATGTCCACGCCCACGGCGCTGTCGGCCGGGCGCTATTCCACCCAGACCTGGTTCCGGGGCGGGGTGCCGGGGCAGAAGGCGCGCACGATGGAGCTGGCCGGGTTCGGCGGGCAATATGTAACGATCGTGCCGGAAACGCGCACGGTGATCGTGCGGCTGGGCTTTCAGCCGGACCGGAGCGCCTGGGACCAGGAACGCTTCCTGACGCGGGTGTTCAAGGCGCTGGGCGTGACGGCGCCTGCGGAGAACCGCAAGGAGGACTGAGGACGGCACATCCGGGCCGAAACCCCTGCGGATCAGGCCTTGGCCCACTCCATCACCAGGAAGTTCGGCGCGCGCCGGTAGCGGTCTGCCTTGTCGCCGTCGCAATCCGGCGCGGGCTCGTCGAAATGCACCAGCCGGAGGCCCGCCGAGAGCAGCGCCTGCATGTAAAGCCCGAAGGGCCGATGGTAGTTCCGGATGCCGATGCCCTGCCATGCGGTCCAGACCTGCCGCTCGGTCAGGTAGTGATCGATGCAGAAGCGGCGGCTTCCATCTGGCTCGTGTGTCCAGCCGAGCGGAACCGCCGCCGTGTTGAAGCCCTGGAGGTTGGCGATCAGCAGCCGGCCGCCGGGCTTCAGCACGCGTGCCGCCTCGGCGATGGCGGCGCGGAAATCCCCGATGTCGATCAGCGACAGGTAGAAGATGGCGAGATCGAAGGAACCGCCTTCGGCCGAAAGCGCCTCGCCCCCTTCCACCCGGTAGTCGCCGTGCCTGTCCAGCGCCTGCGCCTGCGCGATCAGCGCGGCCGTCGGGTCTGCTCCGACGGTTTCGAAGCCCCTCGCCTGCAGCATCCGGCAGAAGCGCCCCTCGCCGCAGCCGATGTCGATCGCCCGCCCGGCGCCGCCCGCACAGGCCCGCGCCAGCATCGGCGCATCCAGCACATGCCGGCGTCCCCAGTCTCCGTCGGTGCCGATCACTCGGATCCAGGCCTCGGCCGAGGCATCCCACCCGTCGCTCATCCGGTGCCGTCCTCAGACGAAATCCAGATCGCCCCAGGCGGGTTCCTGCAGATAGGGGGTGATATCCACATCCTCCAGCCGGGCCGGGCTCCATTTCGGGGCGCGGTCCTTTTCGATCAGCTGGGCGCGGACGCCTTCGTAGAAATCATGGCCCTGCTTGATCGCGCTGACCATGCGATATTCCAGCTTCAGGCATTGTTCGATGCTGGCCCCTTCGCCAGCGCGCAGGCCGTGGAGGGTGAGCTTCAGCGAAGTCGGGCTCATCCGGCGGATGGTGGCGGCCTGTTCCTGCGCCCAGTCGTCGCCATCGTCCAGCAGGGAGAGGATATCTTCCACCTGGTTGTGGCTGAACAGGTAATCGATGCCGTCGCGCAGGGCCGGAAGGGTGAGCGGGCCGGGATCGCTGTCGAACGTGGCGAGCACCTCGGCCACGCTTTCATGGCTGTTGGCGAGCCGTTCACGGAGCGCGGGGATTTCGGCGGACGGGACGAAATGGGTGCAGTAGCCGATGGCGACGCAGTCGCCGCCCTTCACCCGCGCGCCGGTGAGGCCGGCCCATGTGCCGAATTCGCCGGGGAAGCGGGGCAGCGCATGGGTGCCGCCGACATCCGGGATCAGGCCGATGCCGGTTTCGGGCATGGCGAACAGGGTGCGTTCCGTCGCCACGCGATAGGGGGCGTGGACGGAGATGCCGACGCCGCCGCCCATGCTGATGCCATCCACCAGCGCCACATAGGGCTTGGGATAATGGGCGATGGCCTGATTCATGCGGTATTCGTCGTGGAAGAAGCCCTCGTAATCGGGAGAGCCCGCCTTGCCGTCGCGGTGCATGGCGACGACATCCCCGCCGGCGCAGAAGGCCTTTTCGCCCGCGCCTTCGACGACCACGGCCTGCACATCGTCGTCGATCGCCCAGGCCATGAGCTGGCGGTGGAGGGCGACGCACATCGTGCGGGTGAGCGCGTTCAGCGCCTGCGGGCGGTTCAGCGTGACGAGGCCGATGCGGCCCTGCCGCGCGAAGAGGATTTCGTCGGTCATTCGGGCTTCACCTTTCCGTTTTGGCCTGCGAGCAGGCCCGGTCCGTTTTCGCCTGCGAGCAGGCTCGGTCCGTTTTCGCCTGCGAACAGGCCGGGGCCTTCCACGTCAATCACCATGCAGCTTGTGGTCAGCCGCGCCAGCAGCTTTCCCTTTCCATCCAGCATGTCGGCTTCGGCGAAGCTGATGGTGCGGCCGAGCTTCAGGACGCGGCCTTCGAAGAAGAAGCTTTCGCCCACGCGGGCCGGGCCGAAGAAGCTGATCTTGAATTCGATGGTGGGGACGCCGACGCGGCGGCGGCTTTTGGCGATGACGGCGGTGGCGGCGGCATCGTCCAGCGCGGTCGTGATGATGCCGCCTTGCAGATTGCCCATCGGATTGCAGAATTCCGGCTTCGCAACCATGCGGAAGCGGGTGGTGCCGGCCTCCTGGTTGATGGCTTCGAGTTCGAGGCCGAGGAGCGCGGTTGTCGGCGCCTTCTTCGAGCGCATCCGTTCAAGCAGTTCGGCGTCGTCCATCTAGAGCCCTTCGATGCTGGTGAGGCCGAAGCCGTGCAATGCGGGGACGAGCGGCGCAAGCCCTTCTGTTCCGCCGGTGAAGATGGCGCGGCCGGGCGGCCGGGGGCGATCCCAGACGACGCCCCGCAGCAGATGGGCGCAGCGGCGGGCGATGCCGTCTGCGCCATGGACGAAGCGCAAGGGGTGGGGCGCGGCGGCGGCCAGTTCGGCTTCGACCAGCGGGAAATGGGTGCAGGCGAGGACGACGATGTCCATCCTGTCTCCGCCGGGCTGGGCGAGGAGGCCATCGAGGGCGGCGCGATAGACGGCCGGGTCCACCGCCTCTCCGCGCAGCTTCGCTTCTGCCGCGGCGACGAGGGCTGCGGAGCCGTGCTTCAGCACGGTGCAGTCCGGCGCGAAGCGGGACGCAAGATCCGCCACATAGGGCTGGCGCACCGTCGCATCGGTGCCGAGAACGCCGATGACGCGGGTTTCGCTGCGTTCGGCGGCGGGCTTGATGGCGGGGACAGTGCCGACCACCGGCACGTCGAGGACGGGGCGGACATAGCCGAGCGCGATGGTGGAAGCGGTGTTGCAGGCGATGACGATGAGCGACGGGCGGATTCGTTCGGCCAGCCGCCCGAGCAGGCCCGCGACGCGGGCGGACACCTCTGCCTCGCCCTTGGTGCCGTAGGGGTAGCCTGCCGAATCGGCGCAATAGACGATCGGCGCATCGGGCAGCCTGGCGGTGACGGCGGCGAGGACAGAGAGGCCGCCGACGCCGGAATCGAGAAACAGGATGGGGCCGGCGGACATGCGCGGTCCCTAGGCCGGATTTGCCGCGCGGGCCAGCGGGGACGCCGTCAGGCGATGCGCTGCTTCACATAGCGGCCCGGCGCGGGCTCGATGGCCGGGAAGCCCTTTGCCTTGCCCGGCACGCGGGCCTTCACCTGCTTGCCGGAGCGCGGGGCGATCCAGCCGATCCAGTCGGGCCACCAGCTGCCCTTCACTTCTGTCGCGGCCTGCTGGAACGCCTCTGCCGTGGCGGGGGTTTCGACGCCTTCGGGCAGAATCCAGTGCTGGTATTTCATCGCGGCGGGCGGGTTCACCACGCCGGCGATATGGCCTGACCCCGCGAGCATGAAGCGATGCTCCCCCGAAAAGGCCTTCGTCAGCTTGAAGCAGCTTTTGAGCGGCGCGATGTGATCGTCGCGCCCGGCCTGGATATAGGCCGGAGTCTGCACCGTCCTGAGATCGATGGGCACGCCCTTCACGACGATACCGCCGGGCTGGATCAGCCTGTTGTCGCGGTAGAGGCCGGCCAGATATTCGCGCATGAAACGGCCGGGGACATTGGTGGGATCGGAGTTCCAGTAGAGCAGGTCGAAGGGGGTGTATTCCTTTCCCTTCAGATAATTGTTGACGACATAGTTCCACATCAGATCGGTGGGGCGCAGCAGGTTGAAGGTGGTGGCGAGCCAGCGGCCATCGAGATAGCCCTGCCCTTCCGCCAGCTGCTCCACCGTTTCCAGCATGGGCGGCGTGACGAAGTTCAGCAGGTCGCCGGCGTCGCTGAACTCCACCTGCGCGGTGAAGAAGGTGGCCGAGCGCACCTTTTCCGCCTGCCCGGTGGCGGCCATGTAGGCGAGCGTGGCGGCGAGAACCGTGCCCGCGACGCAATAGCCGATGACATGGGTGGCGGGCGCGCCGGACGCCTTCAGCACGAGATCGATCGCCTGAAGCTCTCCTTCGGTCACATAATCCTCGATGCCGATGTCCCCCAGCGCTTCGGAGCCCTGCGCCCAGGAGACGACATAGACCGAGAGGCCCTGTTCGACGGCCCAGCGGATGAAGCTTTTTTCGGCGGTGAGATCGAGGATGTAGAATTTGTTGATCCAGGGCGGGAGGATCAGCAGCGGGATTTCATGCACCTTTTCGGTGGTGGGCGCATAGTGGATCAGCTGGAACAGTCGGCCTTCCCAGACCACCTGGCCCGGCGTCGCGGCGACGTTGCGGCCCACTTCGAAGGCGGCTTCGTCCGTCATGGTGAGCTTGCCGCGCTTCAGGTCGCCCAGCAAATGGCCGAGGCCTTCGAGCAGGCTTTCGCCATCCGTCGCCTGTGCTTCGGCCAGCACCTCGGGATTGAGGGCGGCGAAGTTCGCCGGGCTCATCGCATCGACGAACTGGCGGGCCTGGAAGGCGAGCTGGCGGCGGTCCGCCTCTGGCAGGCCGTCGAACGCGCCGAGCCCTTCGGCGGCATAGTGGCTGAAGAGGAGATAGCTTTTCCGGACGAGATCGAACACCGGCGCGGAGCCCCAGGCATCGGCCTGGAAGCGGCGGTCTGCCTTCTGGGCGGCGGCCGGGGTTGATTCGGCGCCCGGCGTCAGCAGGCCGGCCCAGAGCTTCATGGCATCGGCCCAATAGTCGCTGCCGACCTTCGCGAGCTTCGCGGGATCCGCCGAGGCCCAGGCGCGGGCGAGATCGCCCCACTGCTCCATCAGGCGGGTCATCGCCTGCGGGTCTGCCGCCGGCGATGCGGGCGATGCGGCGCCTGCGCCGCCCGTCCAGAATTCCAGCATCATCTGCTGGGCCTTGCCGGCGACTTCCGTCATCCGCTCGAACCGCTCGACGGCGTCCGCCCCGCTGCCGGCGCCGTCTGCCGCGCCTTCGCCCTTCTGTTTCATGGCACCCGTTTCTCCCGCTGGGGCAATCTGCAGCGGCGGGGCGGTGGGCGCAAGCGCCCAGAAGCCGTTCAGCCCGGCCCGGTTTCATCCCGCCCGGATTCATCTTGGCGACCCGTGCCGATCTGCGCTAAATGATTGAAGCCGTTCCAGGGGGACCGGCGCATGATGGGAGCATGTAGCATGCACAAGATGATCGCCATGGGTGCCGTTGCGGCAGCCGCCCTCGGGTTCGCCGTGGCTGCGTCGGCGCAGACGCCGCCTCCGACCAACGAAGCTTCGGGCCTTCCCTATTGCAGCGCCAAGGTGAAGGATCGCTGCATCCAGAAGTCCGACATCAAGCGCGAGAAGGCCGCCGCAGCCAAGGCCGGCTGAGCTGCCCTGCCCGGGGCGGCTCGCCCCGGGTTGCCATGTCCATGTGGATGGATGAAGGCGGGCCCCGGGGAAACCGGGCTCGCCTTTTTTCCTTTTTGGGGCCATGGCACCGAGGCCCCCCTGCCAGATGGACATGAAGATGGACGAAGATTTCTACCGCATCCGCCGCCTGCCGCCCTATGTGATCGCGGAAGTGAACGGGATGCGCGCGGCCGCACGGGCCCGGGGCGAGGACATCATCGACCTTGGCATGGGCAATCCCGACCTGCCGCCGCCGCCCCATGTGATCGAGAAGCTGTGCGAAGTGGCGATGAAGCCCGACGCGCACGGCTATTCCGCATCCAAGGGCATCCCCGGCCTGCGGCGCGCGCAGGCCAATTACTACGCCCGCCGCTTTGGCGTGGAGGTGGACCCGGAAACCGAAGTCGTGGTGACGATGGGATCGAAGGAAGGGCTTGCGAGCCTGGCCACCGCGATCACCGCGCCCGGCGACGTGGTGCTGGCGCCGAACCCCAGCTATCCCATCCACACCTTCGGCTTCATCATCGCGGGCGCGACCATCCGCGCCGTGCCGACCACGCCCGACGAACGCTATTTCGAGAGCCTGGAGCGGGCGATGAAGTTCACCGTGCCGCGGCCATCCGTGCTGGTGGTGAACTATCCTTCGAACCCCACCGCCGAGACTGTCGAGCTGCCCTTCTATGAGCGGCTTGTCGCCTGGGCGCGGGAGAACAAGGTGTGGATCCTTTCCGACCTTGCCTATTCCGAGCTGTATTTCGACGGCAAGCCCACGCGATCCATCCTGGAAGTGCCGGGCGCGAAGGAGGTGGCGATCGAGTTCACCTCGCTTTCCAAGACCTATTCCATGGCCGGCTGGCGGGTGGGCTTTGCGGTGGGCAACCGCAAGCTGATCGCGGCGATGACGCGGGTGAAATCCTACCTGGACTATGGCGCCTTCACGCCCGTGCAGGCCGCCGCCTGCGCCGCGCTGAACGGGCCGCAGGATATCGTGGAGCAGAACCGACAGCTGTATCACAAGCGGCGCGACG
Organism: Sandaracinobacter sp.; assembly: GCF_041909755.1. Lineage (NCBI taxonomy): Bacteria > Pseudomonadati > Pseudomonadota > Alphaproteobacteria > Sphingomonadales > Sphingosinicellaceae > Sandaracinobacter > Sandaracinobacter sp. The sequence goes on along the minus strand of NZ_JAYRCW010000058.1, from coordinate 5,774 downwards.
TGCTGGTGGAAAGCTTCGCCCGCGCCGGCTGGGAAATCCCCTCGCCCCGCGCCTCCATGTTCGCATGGGCGCCGCTGCCGCCGGCGCTGATGCATCTGGGTTCGCTGGAATTTTCCAAGCAGCTGCTGACCCATGCCGGCGTCGCCGTGGCGCCGGGCGTGGGCTATGGCGAGGAAGGCGAGGGCTTCGTGCGGATCGCCATGGTGGAAAACGAGCAGCGGCTGCGGCAGGCGGCGCGCAACGTGCGCAAGTACCTGCAGTCGATGGGGGTGAACACGCCGAGCCAGGCCAGCGTCTGAGGGGAGTCTCGAAGGGGCTCTGCCCCTTAACCCCCAGTCAGCCTCTCGAAGGCTCAGTCGGCGGATCATCCAGCCGCCACTCCATCGGCAGGATGGCCTGGTCCTCCACCGGCACGCCCTTGCGGAGCGCCGGGCGGAAGCGGAAGCGTTCAGCCGCGATCGCGCAACTCCGCGCGTCCAGTTCCGGCGTGCCGGAGGAGCGGTAGATGGCGCAGCGCGAAATCCGGCCGTCGGGTCCGACGGTGATCGCCATCTGCACGATCCCCTGCAGTCCGAACCGCTTCGCCTTCATGGGATAGTCGCTGTCCGACATCACCATACTCTCCGGAATGGGCTGCACCCGAACATCGGGCACAGCCGGGCGCGGCGGCGCGGGCTGGCCAGCCGCCGGTGCCCCGGCCAGCAGTAAGGCCAAGACGGCAGAGCCAGTCATGTCGGGTCGCTCGAAATCAACTGGCTCGCCCCCTGCAGCAATGATGTAGCCAACCAATAGCGGCTGGACAGGTGGGCAGAAAGGGCGGGGCACACAAGGGGCAAGTGACCCCCAGCCCCGTCAACCACACCACCCCCTTCCACCCACAGCCCTGCCCCGCTAAGGCAGCGCCATGTCCAATCCCTTGCGCATCGGCCTTGCGGGCCTAGGCACTGTTGGTGCCGGCGTCGTGAAGCTTCTCGAAACCAATGCAGAGCTGATCACCCGCCGCGCCGGCCGGCCCATCGTCGTCAGCGCGGTCTCGGCGCGCGATCGGCATCGGGAGCGGGGCATCGACCTCTCGGCGTTTGGCTGGGAGGATGACGCCACAGCGCTTGCTGCGCGCGACGATGTGGACGTGGTGGTGGAGCTGGTGGGCGGGGCCGATGGCCCGGCGCTGACGCTGGCGCGGGCGACCCTGCAGGGACACAAGCCGTTCGTGACCGCGAACAAGGCGATGCTGGCGCATCATGGCCTGTTGCTGGCGGAGCTGGCCGAGGCGGCGAGCGTGCCGATGAAGTTCGAGGCGGCGGTGGCGGGCGGCATTCCCGTGATCAAGGGCCTGCGCGAGGGGGCGGCGGCCAACGAGCTGTCTGCCGTGACGGGCATCCTGAACGGCACTTGCAACTATATCCTGACCCGTATGGAGAAAGAGGGGCTGGAGTTCGCGGACGTGCTGACGGACGCGCAGCGGCTGGGCTATGCCGAGGCGGACCCGACCTTCGACATCGACGGCATCGACGCGGCGCACAAGCTTTCGATCCTGGCGAGCCTGGCGTTCGGCACGCGGCCGGATTTCCCCGCCGTGGAGGTGGAGGGTATCCGCGACATCCGGCTGGCCGACATCCGGCAGGCGGGGGCGCTGGGCTTCAAGGTGCGGCTGACGGGGCTGGCGCAGGTGCTGGGCGACCGGCTGGTGCAGCGGGTTCACCCGACGCTGGTGCCGATGGGGCATCCGCTGGCGGCGGTGGAAGGGCCGCTGAACGCGGTTTCGGCCGAAGGCAATTTCGTGGGCCGCCTGTTCTTCATGGGGCGCGGCGCGGGCGAGGGGCCGACGGCGTCCGCCGTTGTCGCCGACCTGATCGACGTGGCGCGCGGGGAGAATGGCCCCGCCTTTGCCATGCCGGCGATGGCGCTGGCCGGGCTGGAGCCCGCCGGGCCGGACGCGCGGCAGGGGCGCTTCTATATCCGGCTGACGGTGGAGGACCGGCCCGGCGTGCTGGCCGACATCACCGCCGCGCTGCGCGATGCGGGCGTTTCCATCGAGAGCCTGATCCAGCCGGCGCCCGCGCCGGACGGCACCGCCCTGGTGGTGATGCTGACCCATCATGTGGGCGAGCAGGCCGTGCGCCATGCCATCGCCACCATGGCCGCCCTGCCCGCCAGCACCGGCGCGCCCCTGTTCATGCCGATCCTGGATGCGGACGGCTGACCTTTCGAAATCCAAGCAGGAAAGACCGCACGTGACAGACCGCTCCCAGTTGAAGCCCAGCCAGGTTCTTGATCGCGTTCTCGTTCTGGAAATGGTTCGCGTGACCGAATATGCCGCGATCGCGGCCAGCCGGCTGATCGGGCGCGGCGACGAGAAGGCGGCCGACGCCGCCGCCGTGGAAGCCATGCGCGACGCGCTGAACAGGCTGGCCTTCGACGGCACCGTGGTGATCGGCGAGGGCGAGCGCGACGAGGCGCCGATGCTGTTCATCGGGGAAAAGGTTGGGTCCGCGCAGGGCACGGGGCCGAAGATCGACATCGCGCTGGACCCGCTGGAAGGCACCACCATCACCGCGAAGGCCGGGCCGAACGCGCTGGCCGTGCTGGCGATCGCGGAGGAAGGCGGGCTGCTGTATGCGCCCGACGTCTATATGGAAAAGCTGGCGATCGGGCCGGGCTATCCCGACGGGCTGGTGAGCCTGAAGAAGACGGCGACGGAGAATGTGCAGACGCTGGCGGCCGCGAAGGGCGTGGCGCCATCCGAGATCATCGCCTGCGTGCTGGACCGGCCGCGCCACGAGGCGCTGATCCGGGAGCTGCGCGCCATCGGCTGCGGCATCCACCTGATCCCCGACGGCGACGTGGCGGGCGTGATCGCGGTGACCAACCCGGAAACGACGATCGACATCTACATGGGATCCGGCGGGGCGCCGGAAGGCGTGCTGGCGGCCGCCGCGCTGCGCTGCGTGGGCGGGCAGTTCGAAGGCAGGCTGATCTTCCGCAACGAGGACGAGAAGGCCCGCGCGCGCAAGATCGGCATCACCGACCTGGACCGCATCTACAAGCTGGAGGACCTGGCGAAGGGCGACGTGATCTTTGCCGCGACCGGCGTGACCGACGGCAGCCTGCTGGAAGGGGTGCGCCGCTACAAGTCGGGGCGGATCACCACCGAAAGCATCGTGATGCGCGCCAGCAGCGGGACCGTGCGGCGGGTGAAGGGCGACCGGCGCGGCGACCCGGCCTGAGCCGCGCTTGACACCCGGCGGTGCGCCGCCGACTTGGTGACGGCATGGATTGCGTGTTCAATGTTTCGCGTTCGGCGACGGGCAGGGCCTGGCAGTGGCGTGCGCGGCCCCTGCCGCTGGGCGAGGCCGACCGGCTGGGTGTGGACGAACTGGCCGCGCAGCTGCTGATGAGCCGGGGCTGTGCGCCCGCCGACATCGCGCGGACGCTGAAGCCGACGTTGCGGGACTGGCTGCCGGATCCCGCCATCTTTCGCGACATGGACGTGGTGGCGGGGCGGCTGGCCGACGCGGTTCAGCGGGGCGAGAAGATCGTGCTGTTCGCCGACTATGACGTGGACGGCGCGACATCGGCCGCCTTCCTGTGGCGGCATCTGCGGGCGCTGGGCGCGGATGTGACGCCCTATATCCCCGACCGCATCCTGGAAGGCTATGGCCCATCAGCGGCGGCGCTGCTGGCGTTGCAGGAGGCCGGCGCGCAGCTGGTGCTGCTGCTGGATTGCGGCACCCAGGCCTTTGGCCCGCTGGAGGCGGCGCGCGAGGCGAAGCTGGACCTGCTGGTGGTGGATCATCACAAGGCCTCCACCGCGCTGCCGCCGGCCCTGGGGATCGTGAACCCGAACCGGCTGGACGAAGTGGCGGAAGCCGCGGCGCACGGCGGGCTGTGCACCGCCGGGCTTGCCTTTCTGGTGGGCGTGGCGCTGAACCGCGAGCTGCGGCGTCGCGGGCAATTCGCGGCGGTGGCCGAACCCAATCTTTCCGAGTGGCTGGACATTGTGGCGCTGGGCACGGTGGCTGATGTGGTGCCGTTGCTGGGGCTGAACCGGGCGCTGGTGGCGCTGGGGCTGCGGCGGATGGCCGGCCGGCAATCGGTGGGGCTGACGGCGCTGGCGGATGTGGCGAAGCTGGACCGGGCGCCCAGGGCAGACGATCTGGGGTTTCATCTGGGGCCGCGCATCAATGCGGGCGGACGCGTGGGGCAGGCGGATCTTGGCGTGCGGCTGCTGGCCAGCGAGGACCGCGACGAGGCGGGCGCCATCGCGCTGGAGCTGGACCGGCTGAACCAGGAGCGCCGGGCGATCGAGGCCGCGGTGACGGCCGAAGCGCTGGCGCAGGCGCTGGAGACGCAGGCGAACAGCCCGGTGGCCGTGGTGGCCGGGCAGGGCTGGCATCCCGGCGTGGTGGGGATCGTGGCGGCGCGGGTGAAGGAGCGATTGAACCGCCCGGCGCTGGTGCTGGCGCTGGGCGAGGACGGTGTCGCCAAGGGATCGGGCCGGTCGATCCCCGGCGTGGATCTGGGTGCCGCGATTCTGGCCGCGAAGGCGCATGGGCTGATCCGCGAAGGCGGCGGCCATGCCATGGCCTGCGGCGTGACGGTGGAGGCCGCGCAGCTGGATCGCTTTTCGGGCTGGCTGGCGGAGCATCTGGCGGGGCCGGTGGCGGCCGCCGGGAGCGAGCGGGCGCTTTCCATCGACCTGGCCGTGGCGCCCCGCGCGGTGACGCCGGATCTGGCCCATGCGCTGGAGGCCTGCGGCCCCTATGGTCAGGCCTGGCCGGCGCCGCGTGTCGCCGTGGGGCCGGTGCGGCTGCTGAAATGCGATGCCGTGGGGCGGACGGAGCCGAAGACGCACCTGCGATTCGTGGCGGCCGGACCGGACGGCGGCCGGGTGGAGGGGATCGCCTTTCGCGCGCTGGAGGGCGAACTGGGGCAAATGCTGATGGGGGCGGGATCGGAGCCTTTGCACCTGGCGGGGCGGGTGACGGCGGATGAATGGCAGGGCCGGGCGCGCGCGCAGGTGCAGCTGGAAGATGCGGCGCGGGCCTGATGGGCGCGAACATGCTTGACGCAGGCCCCGCCCGCCGCTAATCGGCCGCCTCCCGCAAGTACGGCCCCTTCGTCTAGCGGTCTAGGACGTCGCCCTTTCACGGCGAAAACACGGGTTCGAGTCCCGTAGGGGTCACCAGCGGTGCGTCCGGCAGAGTCCGTTGACGCTTCTAAAGATACTGAAAACATGGTATAAAATGCCTCGGCTAGGCTAGGGGCGTCCATGGAAATCCACCTCCATCCGATGCGAATCTGGGGCCGATTCTGGGGCCGATTTGCGGCCTTTCGATTTTTGCCGGGATGGAGGCCCCAATATGCCGCTTAGCGACGTCAGAATCCGGTCCGCCAAACCAGCTGCTTCAGAGCGCAAGCTGTTCGATGAGAAGGGTTTATTCCTTCTCGTATTGCCGTCGGGCACAAAGAATTGGAAGTTGAAGTATCAGTTTGCCGGGCGGGAGAAGAAGCTATCGCTTGGTAGCTACCCGGAGATAGGCCTGAAAGATGCCCGCCGCCGCGCTGAAGACGCCCGCCGCCAGTTGACGGAAGGCATCGATCCGAGTGCGGCCAGGCGGCTTGAAGCCATTGCACGGGAGATCAGCGCCCATAACAGCTTCACCGCAGTCGCTGGCGAGTTCATCGACAAGATGGAACGTGAGGGCAAGGGTGAGGCGACACTGTCGAAAGCGCGCTGGTTCCTGTCGCTGGTTGAGCCATCGATTGGTAAT
>NZ_JAYRCW010000057.1:0-16827 GCF_041909755.1 Sandaracinobacter sp. | reverse complement strand
AGCACGTTGCCAGTGCGACACGAAAGGAGGACGGCAAGGCAAATCGCAACCAAATTATTCGGCTTCTGTGTTCCAATAGAAAGAGCAATAGCCAGTTGGGGTGGCAGCGGATGGATCAGTGGGTTCCCGCTACAGACTTTATAGCTGCTGATGTGATCCGTTGGACGGAAGGCATCTATGATCGCCGCAAGCGCGGCAAGGCGCTGCGCATTGGCGAGCGGCTGATTGCCGCCGAGGTTATCGAGCGCGGCAAAGATGGCTGGGTCAAATTGCTGGTGCGTGCCAGCACCATCACCAAAGATGAAGTGGCCGGTAGGTCTATCACCCTGTTGAAACCGGGCGAGGCTTTGCGTCGTGGGGAAAAGACGATCTTGAGAGGTAAGCCGCAGCGATTGCTTTGGGATGATGAAACAGCCCGGCAATCGGTGGTGAACGGGAGTTCACGGGGTTCGCGGTATATCAGGAAAGACGACGACGAAGGATGAAGGGGGCACTCAACCGTTAGGCATCAATGCCAAGGCCACGCAGTCATCCTGCTTTTCAAAGAAGCGATCTGTAATGATCCCGAAAATGCGCGCCTCTATCTGTTGATCCCTCGCCCACGCCTTGAAGTTTGAAAAGGCTTCGGAATCAAGAATACTGACAGGTGCCGGTATGACAATGTATGGCTTGTTCTCGGCCATGCAAAAAGCGATGGCATCGACAACCTCACCCTCGCGTATTTTATCGAAGTATGCGACTGCCTTCTCTTCATTCTTTTGCAGGACAGCACGGATGTCCAGTTCTTCGGCCTGAATGCGCGGCTCAATTTTATCGATCCACTCTGCGCCCAAGGTCATGAATCTAGCCTCCCCACTTTGAACGTGATAGACACGCGGTCACCTTTAGATGGTATAGGGGTGGCGGATATGAAGCAATTGGTAGTTGCCGATATCGCGGGGAGCAATGACCTTCCGCATATTGATGATGTTGCACCAATGAACGATAAAGACATTCCTTGTATCAATGAGTTAAGGGATGTCCTGAAACGACATGGAGCACTGGACCGTTTTGGGATTACGCTTTTGCATAAGCACTTCGACATAGAGCATGACGAGGTTCTTGTTGAGCGAACTGACGAAGCCAGCAAGGTTCAAACCATCAGGCCACACAGAAAAGCTGACCTCGATACCTGCATTCAGCAGACGGCGTGGCGGCTTTCCGATGGTGCGGCGGTGATGGGATGTTACACCGTGTGCATTCGCGATTCCGATAGGGGTTGGCACCGCTCACACGTTACATCGGGGTAGCAAGTGCGATGGCCGCTCCCGTTCGGGAGCTAAAGAGGCCACCGGCCCTGCCTGTTCAGGCTGGGCCTTCGCGAAAAAGGGCAGACGCCGGTTAAGCTGATCTGCCCTTTGCGCACCGTTCGGTGCTGCTTTTCAAAAGATGGTGCCGGTGGTCGGACTCGAACCGACACTCCTTGCGGAACAGGATTTTGAATCCAGCGCGTCTACCAATTTCACCACACCGGCAAGCGGTTGCGCATATGCTGTGTGGCGATGCCTGCGTCAACCGTGAAGATGCTGATTTGATACCAAATCAGCGATTCCGTCAATATCACAAAGTTACCGTTTAGGTCGGCGTGTATTAATTGCGGATGCGTCGATCATATCCTTGATATGTGAAGCATAGAATTTCTCGATCATTTCGACGCTGGTGCGACAATTCTTAGCGACTTGGTAAATGTCTGCACCTTCGATCAGGCGGAAAGAGATATACGTATGCCGAAGGCTGTAGGCTGTGCGGGGATTGCCTTCGCGATCTTCCTTCATCCCGAGTTCGTCGAGGATGGTGTTAAACAGCTCACGCTGTATCTTAGGGAAAATGAGGTCTTTTGATCCGAGGGAGTGTCGGCTGACCATGCGCTGGAATGGCAGGACCGCCCCAGGCATGGTTTTGCAGTAGCCGACACCACGCTTACCACGCACGGAGATGTGCAGGATTTTCTCGCCCTTGCGACCTTCGGCGGCGATCTCCACGTCGCGCACCTCGATGCGCTTGGCCTCGTCGGGACGAAGGCCGCTGTTCACCATGAACAGCACATAGTCGTGGAGGTCTTCGCAGGCCGACCGCCACCGCTCCTTCTTCGGGTTCTTCGCCCGTTCGCCGGTGGCTTTGTAAAGCTGCTTATATTCCTCGGGTGAAAACCACGCGCGGTGCGCGATTTTACCGGAGGTTTTATAGGGAGCAGAAATGTCTGGCAGGTAAGACAGCCAGCCGTGACGCTGCGCTGTTTTCAGGACGTGCCGTAGGGTGATGATTTCCGAATGGATGGTGGAGCGCGATGGGCGCTTGGGCTTGCCCTCTTTATCGAGGCGTGAGGTCATACGGTGGACGCGATACTCTTGCACAAGGCCGGGCGTGATCTCTTCCACCATCTTGTCACCAAAGAATGGGAGCAAATGGACACGGAGGCGGATGCCGTGGCCTTCGACATATTTGGCGTTGCGTTCACCTTCGGTGATGATGGTGTATTCCTGAAGGAAGTGCTGGGCGGCTTTCTTGAACGGTGTTCCGTCCCTGATTTCGCCAGCACGGTATTTGCCCATCAGCCCGAGATACCAGTCGCGGGCGACGTCCTTGGCTCGGGCTAGGCTCTCTTCTTTCGTGGATGTGCGCATCTGCTTGCCTGCGATTGAGCAGGAGCATTGCCAGTGCGGACTGTTGGTCCGCATGTAGAGCTGAACTTTTCCATCAAGAAACTTGTGGCGGGCTGTATCCGTCATGGCTGACACCTCGTGAGCAAAATTGTGCTAGATGTGCGCTAGGCGTCCATCTTTCTATTTTGCCACTAACCGACTGATTTTACTACATTTATATCATAACTTGTTGATATAAATATGCTTTTGAGTCGCACGCGTCTACCAATTCCGCCACGGGGGCAGCGGGTGCCGCCTGCTAGCGGCACTTCGGGCAAAAGAAAAGGGCGGCACCCGAAGGCGCCGCCCCACTTTCCCGGCAATGTCCGCGATCAGAGGCCGCGGAACTGCAGGCGGACCCCGACGCGGATCTGCCAGATCGAGATGTTGGTGTAGTTGGTCAGGCTCGGGTCGCGGAAGCCCGAGTAGCGGTACTTGGCGCAGGCCTGGCCCGGGCCGGTCACGGCAGAGCCATTGGCCTGGAGGCACTGCACGTTCACGATCTGGGCGCGATACGGGAAGGCCACCTGCCGCAGCGAACCCCAGTCGCTGTTGATCAGGTTCAGCACATTCTCCATGTCGCCGAACAGTTCGATCTTGCCGCCCAGGAAGAAGGGAACTTCCTGGCTGATGCGCAGGTCCAGCTTGTTGAACCGGGGGCTCTTGCCCAGGTTCTTCGGCGCGATCTTGCCCTGATAGCCATCGAGCGAGCCGTTCTGGATATAGTTCTGCAGCGCCGCGAAGGTGGCCGGGGTGTCATAGCTCACCAGCGGATCGGCATCGATCGAGGCAACGACCGGCACATACATCAGCTGGCGGCCGTCGTTCCCCGTCACCCCGAACACCGCCGAACGGCCGGCCGTGCCGACGTCGGCGAAGGTGTGGCTGTAGCGCTGGCCGGCGCGGCTGTTGAAGAACAGCTCGAAGCGGCTGACGTTGTCGCCGAACAGCTGCGTGTCATAGCCGAAGCGCAGGCGCCAGGCGTTGTCGATCTGGTAGTTCGACGTGCCATAGGCTGAGTTGTTCGGATCGAGCGAGCCGACCGTGTTGTCATAGTTGGAGAAGGCGACCGACGAGGTGCCGGGGTTCACATCCTTCACCCGCTGCCAGGTGTAGGCGCCACCGATGGAAATCCCGTTGTCCCAGCTCTTGTCGAAGCCGGCGGCGATGTTCCAGCTGTAGCCCTTGTTGGTGTTGGTCAGCAGGATGTCGGTGTTGGTGCCGGAGGCGACATTATAGCCGTCGTAGCGCAGGCGGCCGTCGGGCAGCTTGCCCTGCACCGGGTTCGCCACCGAGCGCAGGTCCGTCCAGGTCAGCGCGTTCTTCACCCGCGACCAGATCACGCTGCCCGTCAGGTTCCAGTCGTCACCCAGCGGCCCCAGGTTCGCGGCATAATCCAGCGTGCCCGAAACCCGCCATTGCGACGGAACCTCGAAGTTCGGATCGAGCGCGTTGGTCGGCGCGACAGACGAGCCCGAGGTGGCAAGCACCTGATCCAGCACATCCGGAATGCCCGTTCCGCCCGAGACATTGTTCAGCGTGGCAGCCCCGATCTGGTTCTGCTGCGCCGCCGTCAGGCCGGTCGCGCCAGTCACCGTGTAGGTATCGGTGCCGGTGCGGCGAACAGTCGCCACGCCCAGCAGCGGGCCGGGGTTGGAATAGCTGTTGGAAATCCAGACGTTGGGCGAACCGCCGCCGAACAGGCCGCCGGACGCACGAACGCGCAGGCGATCCGATGCGCGCCAGGTGAGGCCGAAGCGCGGCTGCAGAAGATCGCGACCGTTCAGCGTGGAGTTGTTGGTGAAGCCCCAGCGGTTGACGAAGTCCTGGTTGAACACCGGGCGGTCGTTCGTCTGGTAGAGATCATAGCGGAAGCCGTAGATCAGGGTCAGGTCGTCGTTGAACTCCCACGTGTCCTGAACGCCGAAGGTGAACACATTGTTCTCGAACAGCGCACGGACGCTGTCGATATTCCCCTGGATGGGGGAGCCATAGACCAGCTCGTTGGCGCGGCCGGCCTGAAGATCGGCGATGGAGTCGAAATACCACTGGCCCGACACGCGCTGGGCGAACAGGTTGTTCATGTCCTGGCCGCGGCGTTCCGCGATCAGCTTCACATCATGCCCGTTGCCCTGGATCCGCGCCTGCAGCTCGATGCCCAGCGTCTTCACGAACAGTTCGTTCGCCTGCCGCGAAACGTCGGGACCGAACTGGATGCGGCCCGTGCCCGAAGGACATTGCAGCAGTGCCGTGCCCGTCTGCCCGACATTGTCCGGCGACAGGCAGACCTGGAACTGGCCGAATTCCCGGCCGTTGAACGGCACCTGCAGACGCTTGTAGTCGTTGTAGGAAATACGCGCCTGGGTCGAGAAGCTGTCAGACCATTCGCTGTTCAGCTGGAACACGCCATAATGGTTGATCGAGCCCTGGTCGTAATTGTTCGACTGGAGCGCCAGCGTCGGGTTCGTCGCCGTCACCTGGTTCGCGCCCGTCAGGCCCGCCAGCAGGTTGCCCTTGTTGTAGATGTAGGTCGCAGCCGCCCGGTGCCGGTCGGAAATGTTCCAGTCCAGCTTCACGACCAGCTTGTCGTCATTTTCCGGCACGCCGGAGGCGACGTCCATCGTGTCGTAGTTGTAGACCGTGTCAGCGATGCCGGACACCTGATCGATCTGCGCGCGCGTGATCGGCAGTTCGTTGGCAAAGCCTTCGCCGGTGGGGCCGGTCAGCGACGGGGTGGTGTCGCGCAGACGCTCCCAGGTGACGGCGAAGAACAGCTTGTCCTTGATGATCGGGCCGGTCACCTGCGCGCCGTAGATCTTGGATTCGAACTCCCGATCGACGGAAACGCCGCGCGTCTTGCTGCCGGCGAGGCTGTCCGACGAATAGGTGAAGAAGCCGCCGATATCGAAATCATTGCCGCCGGACTTCAGCACGGTGTTGACCGCGCCGCCCTGGAAGTTGCCCTGCTGGATGTCCACGGGCGCGGTTTCCACGGTGAATTCCGCAATGGCGTCCAGCGGAACCGGGCCGCGGGCAGAGGCGAGGCCGCCGGATTCCAGGCCGAACGGATCGCCGAAGGCCATGCCGTCCACCGTGATGCGGTTGAAGCGGTTGTTCTGGCCGGCGATGGAGATGGCGCCGCCGTTGGTGCCATCGAGGTTCACGAACGGATCGCGCGCGGCAAGGTTGCGGATGTCGCGGTTGACCGAGGCGATGCCGGCGATCTCTTCCGCGTTCAGCGAGGTGGCGGGGCCGGTGGCAATGGCGATGGACGAAATGGTGCGCTGGGCCGTCACCTCGATGGTGGCCGATTCACTCACCAGAACCACGGCCAGCCGCTGCGGCACGCCGGCCTGAATCTGCGGAACGGTCGCCTTCGCGGTGTCGAAGCTGGGCGCCGTCACCTGGATGTCGAAGGGGCCGCCGACGCGCAGGTTGGGGGCAGTGAAGCTGCCCGACGCATCGGTCGTCTGCACCGAGCGGGTGCCCGACGGCACGTGCGTGATGGTGACGGTTGCACCCGGCAGCGGGTTCCCGGATTCGTCCTGGACGTCACCGCGGATGGTGCCGGTCACTTCCTGGGCATAGGCCGAGGTGGCGGCAAGGGCGATGATGGAGGCGGAAGCGCCGAGGCGAAGACCCGCCCAGACGAGAGTGGAAAGCCGAAGTGCCATGCGAAGAGTACCCCTTTTGGCAGTTAAATCAGTGGCTTGCGAACATCTTGCCGGTGTTCAGCGATGATTCACGCGCGTTCGAATGCTTTGGAGTCGCGTGGCGACCCCTGATGTCGCCGCATTGGCGGTCTTATATGACAGTTTTGTTGCAGTTGAAGGGCTGTGGCGTGAAGCCTGCCGCTTCGCGGGCGGATTTGGCGAGCTGTTGCAGTGCAGCAACAGGTTTTCACGGCCATCCCGGCCCGCATGCGCGCCGGCCCCGGGCGATGGTGGGTGGTGAGGGTTTCGAACCCCCGGCCCTCTCGGTGTAAACGAGATGCTCTACCGCTGAGCTAACCACCCCCTTGCGCGCAGTGGCCGCCCTGCTACGCCAGTCTGGCCGAGGGATGCAAAGGGGAAATGATGCCGCTGGACCGTGACCGCCTGCAACAGATCGACGGGTTCCTGAAGGCCGCCTATCTGGATACCGGCCGCCTGCCGTGCGCGCTGCTGCGCGTGATGCACAAGGGCGAACTGGTGCATGAGAGCATCCAGGGCCATGCCGACGTGGCGGCCAGCCGCCCGATCGACCGGGACACGATCTTCCGCATCTATTCCATGACGAAGCCGATCGTCTCCATCGCGCTGATGATGCTGGTGGAGGAAGGCCGGCTTCAGATCGACGACCCGGTGCACCGCTACATCCCGTCGTGGAAGAATTTGCGCGTCTATGAAGGCGGCACGATCAAGACCGGCTGGAAGACCGGCGCGCCCCGGCGGCCGATGCAGGTGATCGATCTGCTGCGCCACACCGCCGGCCTCACCTATGGCTTCCAGCTGAACACCAATGTCGACGCGGCCTATCGCCGGCTCGGCATCGGGGAGATCGAGAAGGGCGACATGACGCTGGAGCGCATGATCGAGCTTCTGGCCGAACTGCCGCTGGAATTCTCGCCGGGGGACTGGTGGAACTATTCCGTCGCCACCGATGTCGTCGGCTGGCTGGTGCAGGTGATTTCCGGCATGCCGCTGGAGGAATTCCTGGCAAAGCGCATCTTCCGCCCGCTGGGGATGGTGGAAACCGGCTTCCATGTCCGCGAAGGCCAGGGCCACCGGCTGGCCACCTGTTACCAGCCGAATCCCAAGGGCGGGATGACGGTGCAGGACCAGGCCGAGACATCGTCCTTCCTGAAACCGCCCAGCTTCGTGTCCGGCGGCGGCGGGCTGGTTTCCACGGCGGACGATTACATGCGCTTCGCCGAGGCGCTGCGCACGGGCGTGCCGCGCCTTGTCGGCCGCAAGACGCTGGAATTGATGACGGCGAACCACCTGCCCGGCGGCAAGGATCTGCCGCAATTGTCCCGTTCCGCCTTTTCAGAAGCCGCCTATGAAGGCGTGGGCTTCGGCCTGGGCTTCGCCACCACCACCGCCGTCCACAAGACGATGATCGCCGGCAACAATGGCGACTATTTCTGGGGGGGCGCCGCTTCCACCTTCTTCTGGGTGGATCCTGCGGAGGACCTGTCGGTGCTGTTTCTCACCCAGCTGATCCCCTCCTCGACCTGGCCGGTCAGGCGGCAGCTGCGCTCGATGATCTATTCGGCCGTCGTTTGATCAGGCGTTTGATCGGCCGACCGATCGTCAGTCGATCCGAGGCAGCACCTGGCGCCAGGCCGTCACGGCCACGCTGGAAAACAGGCCGGCGCGGGCATAGGGATCCTCTGCCGCGAAGCTGACGGCCGCCTTGCGGTCCGGAAACTCCACCAGCAGCATGGAGCCGATCGGCGCCCCTTCCTCATCCAGCAGGGGGCCCGCCAGCACCACCTGGGAAATGGCGGATTCCAGATAGGCCAGATGGTCGGGGCGCGTCGCGGCCCGCAGCTCCCGCTGCATGGGCTTGTCGATACAATGGATTGCGAAGACCGGCACGCGACGGTTCATGGCATGGCGAAACGCATGGGTCTACCCATCATCGTTAATCGGTGCCGGCGGCCGCAAAGCTTGACTGTGCGCTGCCCCGCAGTTATGGCGCGCGCTCGTTTTTTCGGCGGGCCAATCTGGCTGCCACCGGATTCTCCGGCATCCGAATCTATCAAGGGACGTTCACTATGTCGCGCGTTTGCGAGCTTACGGGCAAGGGCCGCCAGATCGGCCACAATGTCAGCCACGCCAACAACAAGACGAAGCGCACCTATCTGCCCAACCTGCAGAATGTGACGCTGATGTCCGATGCGCTTGGCCGCTCGGTTCGCCTGCGCGTTTCCACCCACGGCCTGCGCTCGGTGGAACATGTTGGCGGCCTCGACAACTGGCTGCTGAAGACCAGCGACGACGACCTGAGCCTGAAGGCCCGTCGCCTGAAGCGCGACGTGGCGAAGAAGGTGGCCGAAGCCGCCTGAACGCTGCCCCGACGCGCCGTCAGGGTTGGCCCGGCGGCGCGGGGAGCAGTTCGAACTTCAACAGAAGCGTGCGTTGCAACGCGTTGAAGTTGTTGTCTGACATCAGATAGACAAATCGACGCTCGCCGTCCCTGCGGATGGCGAGCGCTTCCATATTGTCCACATTCAGCGGCGGGCGAAGGCGGGCGATCTCGCGTCCTTCGATCCGTCCCGCCGCCGCCGTGGGAATCTCTGCCTCCGACAGGATGGCCGAAACGCCTTCCAGCGGCGTGAAGCGGCGATGCAGGATCAGAAAGCTGTCTCTGCCATCGGCGCCCAGCTTCGCCATCGCGGTCGGCTCATATCCGGCAGGCGGCGCCCACAGGAAACCCTTGGCAAGCTGCGCGGGCGCACCCGAAAGGCCGATGCGCGTTCCGCCCGGCCCTTCCGCCCCTTCGGCGATCACCAGCAGTTGATCCTGCCGCGCGGCGATCGCTTCCGCCCCGCCATTTTCCGGCCAGCTGGTCATGTCGCCGGGCGCAATGGCCTTGTCGGGCGACGAGGCCAGCGATTCGGGGCGGCAGGCAGACACTTCGGCAAAGCGTTCCAGCCGGTGATCCTGTTCGAACGACACCCAGCTGCTGCCATCGGCCAGCCGGGCCAGACCCTCGGCATCAGCGGCGCGCTTGCTGACCGGCACATTGCCGTCCGGTCCCTTCAGCGGTGCGATCCATGCCGCCGAGATGCCCTTCAGCTGCCCATCCTGTTCGTCGGGCTCCAGCACGATCCAGCTTCCGGCGTCCGTCACGGCCAGCAGGCGGTTGCAGCCTTCTTCCCAGATCATGTCCGAGATGCCGCCAAAGCGCATGTTCTTCGCCGACAGCACAAGCCCGCCCATGTAGCGGAGCCGCCCGGCCCGATCCTGCGCCGGATCGGCGTTGCTGAACGGAACCGAGGCCGACGCCACCTCCAGCGGGCTGACAGACCCCGCGCCGAGCGCCGGGCCGGCGAAATAGAAGCCGAGCGCGCCGCCGAACGCGAGCGCCCCCGAGGACATGGCGAGACGAAGAATCGGGTTCATCGGCACGACCTAGCAAGTTGGTTCGAGCCTGTCTGTGACATGAATGGCGACTTCAGCTTCGTGCAAGCGCGAATCGGTGACTGTGCGGCATCGAACGGGAAAGGGATGCCCAATCATGAAGACCGGACTCGCACTGACCGCCGCGACGATCGCCACCCTGGCCCTTGGCGCCCCGGCGCTCGCCGATGACAACCGGTGGGATCGCAAGCATGATCGCCGCGAATGGCGGGACGACCGGAACGATCGCCGCGAGCGCGCCGACGCCTATTCGCAGGGTTATCGGGACGGCGTGCGGGCGGAAAACCGCCGGGATCGGCAATATGCGCAATATGGCCGCTATCGCGGCCCGAACAGCTGGCAGCCCTATTCCAACGGCAGCCGCTGGGACCAGGGCTATCGCGCCGACAATTACCCCGTCTATCGCGGCGCCTCCGTCCGCGGCTCTCAACCCTATTGGTGGGGGTCGAACGGGCAGGTTTACTGCCGGCGTCAGGATGGCACCGCGGGCCTTGTGGTCGGCGCGCTGGCCGGCGGCACGCTGGGCAACATGATCGCCAAGCAGGGCGACAAGACGCTGGGCAGCGTGATCGGCGGAACACTGGGCGCGGTGCTGGGCAACGAGATCGCCAAGGGGAACGCCCGCTGCCGCTGATGCGGCGGCGCCCTAATCCGGCTTTCGCCAGCGTGCGATGAAGAATCCGTCCGCCCCGCCCGCTTCCCCCCAAAGCGACGGCAGGGTCCGGACGAAACCCCCGGCCGACGGCGACAGCCCGGCCGGGAGATCGCTGGGCTCGACAGGGTCGGGCACCAGGCCCGCGGGAGGGGACGCCCCCTCCCCTTCCGCGGGTTCCAGCGAACAGACCGCATAGACCAGCCGCCCGCCGGGCTTCAGCCAGCCCGCCGCCCTGTCCCTGAGGTCCGCCTGGAGCGTGGTCAGCGTGGACAGGTCGAGATCGTCCTTCAGGTAGAGAAGATCCGGATGTCGCCGGAATGTGCCTGTCGCGGAACAGGGGGCGTCCAGCAGGATCGCATCGAACGGCGCATCGGGCTGCCAGCTCCGGGCGTCCGCCTCCACGATATCGGCTGACAGGCCCGTCCGCTCCAGATTGGTGCGCAGCCGCTTCAGGCGGGACGCGTTGATATCGAGCGCGGTGACATCCGCGCCGGCGCTGGCCAGTTGCATCGTCTTGCCGCCGGGCGCCGCGCACAGATCCAGCGCCCGCTGCCCCGCCACATCCCCCAGCAGCCGCGCCGGCAGGCTGGCGGCGATATCCTGCACCCACCAGTCACCGTCGGTGAAACCGGCCAGCTGCTCCACCTGTTGGGAGCCTTCCAGCCGGACATGGCCGGGCATCATCGAGGTTCCGCCAAGCCGTTCGCACCAGGCCGCCGTGGCGGCGGAATCGCGCAGGCAGAGGTCTGTCGGCGGAATTTCGGCGAGGCGCTGGGCCGCAGCCCCGGCCTCTGCCGCGCCCCAGCTTTCCGTCCAGCGGGCGGCCCAGCCGCCGGGCAGCGCCGGTTCGGGCAGCTGCGCGCGGGTGCGGATCAGGGTGGAGAGAATGCCGTGCGCCAGCCGCCTCGGCCCGCCTTCCAGCAGGGGCAGCGCGGTGGCGATTCCGGCGTGGGCCGGCGTTTCCAGCACCAGCAGCCCGGCCAACGCCACCCGCAGCACCTGCCGCGCGCGGGCATCGGGGGGCAGCGGCTGCCGGGTGGTGCTGTCGATCAGGGCGTCCAGCCCCGGCAGATGCCGGAGGACGCCGCCCGTCAACGCCCGGGCCAGGCCCCTGTCGCTGGGGGACAGCCCCTTCAGCGCCGATTCGAGCTGCCCATCCAGCGGGCGCCCCAGCACGACGACCGCATGCACGAGGCGCACGGCCGCCTTGCGGGCGGCGAGGCCCGGCACATCTGCGACGCCGACTGCGCGCGTCCGGTCAGGCCCAGGGATTGCGCCCATCCCGGTTGTTGGCGCCCCGATCGCCGTTCAGGCCCAGCGCGCTCGGCTTGCGGCCTTCCGGCTGGTCGCGCACCGGCCAGGGGCTGGCCGCCGATGCATCCAGTTCGGGCAGGGCGGATCCGGCCATCGCCTCCAGCGCGGCGATGCGGTTTTCGGCGGCTGGGTGGGTGCTGAACAGGCTGTCGCGGACTCCGCCAAGGCCGGGGGCCACGATATAGAGCGAGGCGGCCGCCGGATTGGCTTCGGCCACGGGGTTGTGGATGCGCTGCGCCGCGCCCTGCAACTTGGCAAGCGCCGACGCGAGTTTCATCGGCTGGCCGGAGATTTCCGCGCCCATGGCATCCGCCCCATATTCACGGGTGCGGCTGATCGCCATCTGCACCAGCGCGGCCGCCAGCGGGGCCACGATCATGGCGATCAGCGCGACAAAGGCGTTCGACTGGCCGTTGCCCCGGTTGCCGCCGAAGAAGAAGGCGAAATTGCCCAGCATGGAAATGGCGCCCGCCAGCGTCGCCGTCACCGTCATCACCAGCGTGTCGCGGTTTTTCACATGCGCCAGTTCATGCGCCATCACGGCTGCGATTTCCTCGCGGTCCAGCATCTGCATCAGGCCGGTCGTGGCGGCGACGGCGGCATTTTCCGGGTTGCGGCCGGTGGCAAACGCGTTGGGCTGCGGCTGTTCCACGATATAGACGCGGGGCATCGGCAGGTCCGCCCGCTGCGCCAGCGGCGCGACGATCTGGTGAAGGGGATGATCCGGGCCGACTTCCTGCGCCCGGTGCATCCTGAGCACCATCTTGTCGCTGTTCCACCAGGCGAAGATGTTCATGCCTGTTGCGAACAGCAGCGCGATCGTCATCCCCGGCCGGCCGCCGATCAGGAAGCCGACGCCCATGAACAGTGCCGCCATGGCGGCCATCAGCATGAAGGTCTTGGTGCGGTTCATGGGGAGCAACATGGCCCGCACGGCGAAAAAATCAACGGTCGGCCCCGCCCAGAAAGCTGCCGATCCGCTTCCAGTAGCTGACGGGGAAGATGCGGACCATCCAGTCGATGAAGCGGGCGTCCGGCCCGATCAGCACGCGGTGCTGCCCCTTTTCCATGCCGCGAATGATGATTTCGGCGGCCGCGTCGGGCGTGGTGCGAACCGCCTTTTCGAACTCGGCGGCGCTGTCGATCCCTTCGGGCGTGCCGGGCATATGGGCGATCACCTTGGAATTGCGCGCCACATTGGTGCCGACGCCGCCCGGATGCACGCGGATCACGCTGACGTTCGGATCCGTCACCTGCAGTTCCAGGTGCAGCGCCTCTGTCAGGCCACGGACGGCGTATTTGGACGCGTTGTAGGCGCTTTGCGTGGGATAGCCCATCATCCCGAACACGCTGGAAATGTTCACGATCCAGCCGCTGCCCTTTGCCGCCGCGCGCGCCTTCACATGGGGCAGCGCCTGCCGGCAGCCTTCGACGACCGCATCGAAGTTCACTGCCATCACCCGGTCGAAATCGACCTTCGGGCAATCCGCAAAGGGGGCGACGACCGACAGGCCAGCGTTATTGATGATGCCGTCCAGTCCGCCGAACTCGGCTGCGGCGCCGTCGATCCAACCCTTGAGCGCCGCATGGTCCGTCACGTCGAACGCCCGGCTGCTGTGCGGATAATTGCCCAGCAGGCGCGCCGTTTCGGACAGGCCCGCCGCATCCTTGTCGGCCAGCGCCACGGTCGCCCCCCGGCGCGCCAGCCCCAGCGCCAGCGACCGGCCGATGCCGCTGCCCGCGCCCGTTACGGCGATCACCTTGCCCTTCAGATCCGGCATGCAGCCTCCCCGCGCTCTTCGGTTTGTGTTCCCGCCATGCTAGGGCGGCGGGCATGACCGATAAAGAGGCCCCCAAAAAGAAAGAGGCACGAAAGGTGCCGCAAACCGAAGCGCCGCAGCCGACGGAAGTCGGCGGCCGGAAGGGGCCGGAACCCACCCGCTATGGCGACTGGGAAAAGAACGGAATCTGTTCGGATTTCTGAGCCGGACGCCCGCCCGTTTCGTTCAGCTTTTCCCACTTTTCGCACCAACCCACGCGCGGGGACCGCACGGCCCGCTTTCACCCGTTTCGGAAGCCAGCCGTGCGGAAGGAAGCGCCATCCCCCTGCCCTGCCACGGGCCGGCCGCTGTAGGACAGGCCCGTCAGCCCAGCGCCTTGCGGGCCGCTGCCAGCCGGTCCAGCGCCGCCGCGATGGTGCCCGGGGCCTTGGCATGGCAGAAGCGGACGACATTTGCGGGCGCGCCGGCGGTTTCGAAGAAGGCGCTGACGGGAATCCCTGCCACCCCATGCTGGTCCACGATGCGGGTGCAGAAGTCCACGTCGGTCAGCGCCAGTCCCGACGCGGCGAGATCGATGGAGAGAAACCAGGTCGCCTCTGACGGCAGCACCGCATAGCCCGCCGCCGTCAGCCCGTCGGCCAGCCGGGCGCGGCCCGCTTCCACCTCTGCCCGCATCACGGGCAGCCAGCCGCGTTCATCGTTCAGCCCGAAGGCGACCGCATCCTGAAGCGCCGGCGGCGTGGTGAAGGTGAGATACTGGTGTGTGGCCGCGATCCGCGCGGCAAGCGGGGCGTGGGCCAGCGCCCAGCCCACCTTCCAGCCCGTGACCTGAAAGATCTTGCCGGCCGAGCCGATCTTCACCACGCGGCCCGCCAGCGCCGGATCGGCGGCAAGGCTGACATGCGGGCGCGACCCGGGGCGCACCTCTTCCCACACCTCGTCCGCGACGATCAGCAGATCATGGGCGAGCGCGACATCGCGGATGGCGGCGCGTTCCCCATCGTCGAGCATGCGGCCGGTGGGGTTCACGGGATCGTTCACAAGGAGCAGGCGGGTGGCGGGCGTGATCGCCGCTTCGAGCAATTCCCGGCTGATGCGCCAGCCGGGCGGGGACAGGCGCACGAACTGCGGCAGCCCGCCGGCCCGGCGGACCAGAGGCGCATAGGCATCATAGGCCGGCTCGATCACGATGGCCCCGTCGCCCGGCGACAGAAGCGCGAGGATCGCGGCGGCCAGCGCCTCTGTCGCGCCGCTGGTGACGACGATGTCCGTGCCCGGATCGAAGGCCGGACCCTGCGTATCGGCATAGAAGGCTGAGAGCGCGGTGCGCAGGGCATCGGTGCCGCGCATCCGGGGATATTGATGCGGGCCTTCCAGCATCAGGCGGGCGGCTTCGGCCCGGACGGACGCGGGGCCGGCGGCATCGGGGAAGCCCTGGCCGAGGTTGATCGCGCCTGCCGCAACCGCCTTCGCGGACATCGCCTCGAAGATGGTGGTGCGGACCGGGATCGGCCCCGCGCCCGTCATTGCGGGCGGAGCTTCGAGAAGGGATTGGCCGCCTTCTTGTCGGCTTCGGCCTGGGCCTCGGCCTCGGCCTCGGTCGTCAGGTGGCGGCGGGCCTGTTCGACGACCTCGTCGGGCGCGCGCGGCCACGGATCGAGCGCGAGGGCGAGGGACTGGGCGACGGCTTCGCCCAGATCGATCGCATCGCCGTCCGTCGGCAGCACGTCGAGCGCGTCGGATTCAAGCTCCAGCTCCTCTCCGCTCTCGTCCGCCGGTTCGAAGCGAAGGGCCAGCTCTTCTGCCACATGGGCTGGCACGGGTTCGCCCGACACCACGCAGGTCTGCACCACGTCTGCCACCATCCGGCCTGTCAGCGCTGCGCCGTCGCGGCTGCGGCTGACATCGAGCCAGGCTTCCAGCCGCCCGATCGATTGCAGCCCGAAGCGCGCGGCAAGCGCCGCGCGGGCGGCTTCACCGGCGACCAGATGATGGGGCTGCGGCCGGGGCGACAGCTTTGCCAGCGCCACGACATGGGAGAAATCGCGCGTCGTCATGGGATGCGCCCTTCCAGAAGCTGGGGAACAGGGGTTGCGCCGATCCGGGCGGACAGGTCGCGCACCGCGTCGGCGAGCGCCTCTGCCGCGCCGTCTTGCGCTTCGCCGCGATAGACATTCCGGGCCAGCGCATCCGCCAGCGCCTGCGGCGGGGCCGCCTCTGCCAAAGCCTCGCGATAGGCGCCGAGACGGCCGCCGAGCGCCCCCATCATGCGGCCCATATGCTTGCCGATCACCATGTCGCCGATCCCGATGTCGCGCAGGGAGCCATCCATATCCTCAACGAATCGTTCGGTGAGGGCCGCCTGTTCCCGGCGAAGATCCAGCCTTTCCAGCCGGATGAGGACGAGGCTGGTGACGAGGGCGACCATGTCGAAGCGGCCGTCGATGCTGTCTGCCACCTGGTGGCGGGTGTAATAGACGGGGTCGCGCGCGGTTTGCGTGATCCAAGCCCACAGCGGCGTGAGCGGCGGGGCGGGCGGGTTCAGCAGGCGCTTCAGAAAGGACATTCACGGGTTCCTGGGCCATGCGGGGCGCCGGGCCCATGCGACGAGCCGACGCCCGCTTGCTTGCAAGGGCGGCATCGGCAGCGCATATGACGCCGCGAGACGCCGCTATCAAGCGGCAGAGATGTGATGCCCGGAGAGCCGATGCGCCGACCCTTTCCCAGACAGGCCCTTTTCCTGCTGCCTGCCCTTGCCCTGTTCGCCACCGGTTGCGCCAACCGGCAGATGCAGAACAACCAGGGTTATATCGCGGACGAGGAACTGGCGAGTTCCGTGCAGCCGGGCGTGGACAACCGGCAATCGGTGGAAAAGGCGCTGGGCCGCCCCACGCTGGAAAGCCAGTGGGATCCCAATGTCTGGTATTATGTGTCGCGCAACACGCGGCAGCTGGCCTTCGCCCGGCCGGTACCCAAGGATCAGCGCGTGATCATCGTGCGCTTCGCCGCCGACGGATCGGTCGCTTCGGTGGACCGGCGCGGGCTGGAGCAGGTGGCGAACATCAGCCCCAACGCCGACAAGACGCCGACGCTGGGCCGGGAAGCGACGCTGCTGGAAGACCTGTTCGGCAATATCGGCACCGTGGGCGCAGCGCCCGGGGGCGGAGGCGGGCCGCAGTAACGCGGCCCGGAATTGCCGCTGCAAACGAAAGGGGCCGGAGGATCTGAGCCTCCGGCCCCTTCGCTTTCCGGTTACGGCCTCAGCC